>JBOGXT010000771.1:0-10097 GCA_050694635.1 Thermoleophilaceae bacterium | reverse complement strand
CCGGAAAGCTTTGCGCCGCCGAGCCGACGGTTACTCTCGCGATCGCGACAGGACGCTGAGGAGTCGATGACGATCAAGCACGGACTGCCGGTGGCGTTGGTGACCGTCGCGGTGGCGCTGGTCCCAGGCACGTCGACTGCGGAGGCGCCGATCGCGCGAGACGGCGGCCAAGAGCCCGGCGCGGGCGAGAGCTGCACCAAGCCGGAGCGCGTGCAACGGCTCGTGTTCACGGCCAGCAAGTACCCGAACATCCGCAGGCACTTCCGGGGCGCGCTCAGGAGAGGCTGGCCCCGACGGCTGGTCGTCAACCGACCAGGCGCGGACGCGCGCCGCGATCGGCTGCTGGAGCACTACCCCACCCGCGACGGCCACGACCGCGACGAGTATCCGCCGGCGGTCGGCCGCGGCAACGGAAAGGGCCTTGAGCGCGGCAGGAACCCGCGCGGCTGGAGGGCTGACGTGCGTTACGTGCCCAGCTCCGAGAACCGCTCGCACGGCGCCACGCTCGGTGCCATGCTGCAGGACTTCTGCGACGGCACTCGGTTCCGCTACGTCTTCCGCTAGCCCGATCTCGACGCGCGCTCGCCGGCGACCTTCGGGTGGACGTAGCGGAGCCGAAGATCGCAGCGCTCGGCGATCCGGCGCTGGCGATCGCGGACCGCCGCCGGAGTGGGGTTGGCGGCGCTTTCGCGGATGACGAGAAGCGGGTCCGCATTTTCGTTGTCGGCGATCACGTTAAGCGCCGCCCAGATGAGATCACCGAGTCCGTCGTTCTTGGCCCAGCAGACGTAGCGCCCTTGGTCGCCGTTTCGCGCCCAGCAGTGCATCGGCTTGATGCCGACCGATCCACGTGCCACCGCCCAGTCGCCGCCCAGCGCGGCTCGCACGATGGCCTCGGGCGATGCTTGGCGGTTTGTGGTGAATTTTGCCCCCGGTCCTTCGCCCGCGAGCGCGCGGGCGTATTCCTTCATCGGCGAGTCCTTGATGTACACGCGCGACCGGTCGCGGTTCATGAAGCGGGCCAGGACGCCGCCGATTTCCGGGTCGTCGAGCCACCGGTCGTATTGCTGGGACTTGTCCTGCGCCGACAGGTTTTCCCAGTCGATCCGGTCAGCGTGCTCGTAGAGATGTCGCCAGACGGCGTCGCGCAGCTCGGCGGGTAGGCGACTCACTGGAGGTTCCACTCCACTTCGGGGAACTGGAGCTCGATCTCGGCCGCGCTGGTCTCGAGGTCCGCGGCGTCCTTGATCCAGGCGTCCATGAGCGTGCCGACGTGAGCGTCGCTGAACTCGATCGTGGCCGATTGCGGCACCGTCACTTCTTCGATGGCGAGGCGATCCATCTCGCGCTTGATCCCAAGCGCGGCGGCGGCTCGCCGAATGTCGGTGACGAAGTCGAGCACCAGCACGCGCTTGTCGTCGCCCTTGAGCCTCAGCCCTCGCCCGAGCTGCTGGACGAAGATGCGGCGGCTGTGGGTGACCCTGAGGAAGCAGATGATGTTGACGTCGGGCACGTCGACGCCCTCATTGAAGATGTCGCGGACGGCGATCAGCGGGATTCGCCCGAGCCGGAAGTCGGACAGGGCCTGCTGGCGCTCTTGCTTGTTCAGGCCGCTGTGGAGGCACTGCGCGTTCCGCCACAGCGGCGACGTCTTGCGCAGCGTCGCGGCGAACCGCTCGGCGTGCTCAATCGTCTGGCAGAAGACGATGCCGCGCGGCTCGGCGATGCTCGTGTAGGCGTCGGTGAGGTGGTCGATGATCGCCTCGTCGCGCTGCGGCAGAAACAGCTTCTCGTTGAGCTCCTTGATCGAGTACTTCCTGCGGCTGGCGGTGCTGACGACCTCCCAGTCGACGTTGTCGACGTAGAGGCGGTAATCGACCTGGGCGAGCCACCCCTTGGCCATGCCTTCCGCGATCCCCATCGTGAAGCTCGCCGGACCGAAGCGGTGGGTGATGTCGTACTTGTCGCCGCGCCATGGCGTCGCGGTGACGCCGAACTGCCGCGCGTCGCGCAGCAGCTCGAGCAGCTCTTGGAAGCTGCCGTCCTCGCTGACGTGGTGGGTCTCATCGACCATGACGAGCTTCGGGACGTACCGCTCGTCCCGCGCGACGCGCAGGGCACTCTCGACGGTGGCGAACGTGACGCCGCTGAGGTCGGCGGGCCTCTCGTTCCCAGTCAGGACCTCGGTCTTGACCGTCTTGGGCAGGTGGCGCCACATCGCCTTCTCGAGCTGTCGCACGAGCTCGGTGAGGTGAGCGACCACGAGCACCGGGTCCCCGGGATGCTCCTCGATGTGGTGGCGGATGCCCTCGCCGCCGACCACCGTCTTGCCCAGGCCCGTCGCGAGGATGAGCAGCGCCCTTCCGTGAGCGTCCAGATCGCGGCGCAGCGCGGCGCGCGCGTGCTCTTGGTAGTCGCGCAACGCGACCGGCGGGAGGCGGCCGGGGATGGCCTCGTATAGCCGGCGCAGCGCCCTCCCGTCCCACGTCTCGACTGGGCTGCCGATGGTCCTGAGCTGCTGCGCGCGCTTGACAGCGGATGGTGCCAGCAGCGAGTTGGTGACGACGACGGCGCGATCGCACGCGTAATGGCGCTTTGCGTTTTCAGCCTCGTCGACGGCGCCGCTCAGCACCGCACCGCTGCGCTTCCACTTGCTCTGGAGCACGAAGCGCTCGCGGTTGCGGGTAGCGAGGATGTCACCGCCTTGGTCGTTGGCGCCGTCGATCACGCGCACGTCGTCGAAGCCGAGGTGCCACAAGAGCCGCTCGACCTGCACGGGCAGGCGGTAGGGCCCGCCGTCGAGCAAGACGTCGGCCGATAGAAAGTGCGCCATGCGCGCTCCGCTAGGCGGCGGCCGGGGTCGGTGCCGGTGCCGGCGCGAGCAGCTCGGAGAGCAGGTTGAGCGTGTGCCGCGCCCGCAGCATCTCGCTGGCCGCCCGGCCGCCGCCAGCGTCCGCCAGTAGGGCGATGTCGAGCAGGTAGGCCGCCAGGCGGCTGATCGCGACCTGGCGTGCCTCCTCGTTGGCGGGGGCGATCTGCGCGTAGCTCACCTTGAACACGCGGCCATCAAGCCACAGCTCGGGACGCGCCTGGACGAGCTGCGGCACAAGCAGCGCTGGCAGGTGCCGCAGGTACTCGCCGCTCGTCCGCGCCGCGTCCGCGGTAGCGGAGGGGTCGGCCTTGATCATGCTCGTTTCGATCGCGTTGCGCTGGTCGTCGGTCAGCTCGTCCCAGATGGCGGCGGCGGCGGCCTCGACCGCGCCCGCCATGCGCTCGCAGATTTCGCGAAGCGTCGACCGCGCCTGGCCGGCGAGCACCTGGGGCTCGATCCGCAGGTCGCGCAGGTGCCGCTCCTTGAGCTGGCCGACGAGCTCGCCGAGCGGGAGGGCGCTGCTCGCGCGCGTCTTGAGGTGGTGCGCGATCTCGAAGAGCAGGAAGTCGGCGTAGTCGGAGCCGAAGGCGCGAAACACGGGGTGCTGGGCGTCGATGAACGCGTAGTAGCCCTGGCTGCGAGGTCGCGGCGAGAGATAGACCGGCGTGTGGTTGCCCTCGGCGTCGGTGACCCGTGCACCGCTGACGAGATAGGCGGCGATCTTGAGCGTGCCCACGCTGGGCAGGCTGTACTCGGCCGAAAGGTCGCTCATCTCGGTGGCGCCTGAGCGCAGTCGCTCCTGGCGCTCCTGCTCGCTTTCCGCCTTCGGCGGACGCTCGCCGCCGGCGTCGGTCGTATCCGGCTCGGTCGCGCTGCCGTCGCCGGTGAGGCCGAGCTCGCCAAGGATGTCGCCCTCGTCGCTCTCGGCGTCGCCGGCGCCCACGCCTTGCAGCTGCGCCTGGCGCTTGAGCTCATCATGCCGTTCGGCGGCCTCGAACCACTTCTCGTCGCTCTGAAACTCAGGGTCTCGCTTCCGGAATCGCGTCGCCCAGTCGCGCGCCTTCTCGTGGATCGCCGAGGTGCCGTTGCCCGGAGTGAGGTAGTTCAGGCCGGGGTCGTTGCGGCGGAAGCCGTCGTAGAGCCGCGCGAGCGGGCTGTTGTTGGCCGCCGTGTAGCCGAACTCCTTGCGCAGTCCATCGCGCATCGGACCTTCGCCGCGAATGGTGTGGACCACCGTCCGCCACTCGCGCCCGTGATACTCAAACGCGTTCTTCTGGTAGTTGACGGGCACGTGGTCGACGTGGATCTCCCCCACGATCCGGCCCTCGTTGGCGGGCAGCTCGATGGGGTACTCCTTCTGCGACCCCGTGTCCGAGTTGGGGTCCTCCCACTCAAAGAGCCGCCGATCGCGCATCAGGATCTTGCGCCCGTTGCGCACGAAGTCGATGCCGAAGTCGGAGGGTGAGAGGTAGCGCTGGATGCCTATCCAGCCGTGGATCCGCCGCTCGCGGACCGCTACGTCCGGGGAGCCGCACACCTCACAGCGGTCGAGGTCCGGGTCCTGCCAGTGCCGACACTCGGAACACGCCGCCTGGTCCGGCAGCCTTCTGTCGATCTCGATGACCGCCGGAATCTCATCCTGCTGGCCATAGCGGCGGCGCGTAACGGTGCGTGACGCGTCCCAGATGCACGGCTTGCGCGGCTGCACCGGCTGGCCGGCGATGTACAGCTTGAAGTCCTCGTGCTCCAAGAGGTGGGAGTAGACGTCGCCGAGCTTGGTGCGCAGCTTGCCGCCGTTGCGCTGGAACCAGTCGGTGTACTCGGGCTTGAGGTTGGAGACGATCACGCGCGTGCCGTGCTCGCCCGGATCATCGGCGGGCTCGGTCACCACGGGCGCCTTGAAGTCGCCGCGATGGGCGATCGCGCGCAGATCGATCTCCACGCCGACCCATCCGTCGGCGCCGGCGCGCTTCGTGAGGACCGTCGCCTTGCCGCCGAGCCGGGCGGTGGCGATGTTAAAGCCCATCCCGAACAGTCCCAGCTTGTCGAACTGGTCGTTGCCGGTCCAGCCCGCGCGCACGGCGTCGCGGATGTTCTCGAGCGTCATTCCGCGTCCGGTATCGCGGACCTCGATCGTGTCGGGGTTCTCCCTGCTCGGCAGGACCACCGTGACGATGAACTCGTCCCACGCCAGGCCCGCGCGCATGATCTCGAGGAACTCGTCGAAGCTGTTGTCGGCCAGCTCGGCGACGCATTGCCACTGCTCAAACTCAATGTCTCCGAGCACTTGGAGGATGCGCGGCGACGGTGAGATGTCGACAAGCTCGGGGAAGTCGTTCGTGTCGGCGGCTGGGTTGTTGACGGTCATAGCGAGGCGCCGTGGGCGAGGTCAGCTCGTGCCAGCGTATCGGCGCGATCGGTTCGCGCCGGCTCGAGCGATCACGGCGTTTCGGCGACCATCCCGCCCGGCTGCTCCAAACGGGGGTGCTCGCGCGTCGCGTACGCTGCGCGCGTGACCGAGCAGGGACGACACGCGTTCAACCCACTCGATCGCGTTGAGCTGGGTCGTAGCGTGGGACGAGCTCTGTTGCTGAGCCCGTGTGAGCCGCTTCCGCCTCCCGAGCGGTTCGATGGAGCGGGCATCTACGCGATCTACTACGAAGGCTCGTTCGACGCCTACCAGCCGATCGCGTTCCCGCAGTGCTCGTGGCCGATCTACGTCGGTCGGGCCATGCCGGCCGGCGGGCGCAAGGGGCTGGTGGGCCTCGACGCCTCGCCGGGCCCGAAGCTGTATGACCGTCTGCGCGAGCACGGCAGGTCCATCGCGGCGACGACGAATCTCGAGCCCGACGACTTCCGCTGCCGCTACCTGGTCGTCGACGACATCTGGATCCCGCTCGCTGAGCGGCTGATCATCGGCCACTACCGGCCCCTGTGGAACGGCGTCGTCGACGGCTTCGGCATCCATGACCCGGGCGGCAAACCCGGCGGCACGACCGGCCGCGGCGGACAGCAGAAGTCGCCGTGGGACACGCTGCATCCCGGCCGCACGTTCGCCACGGGCCGAGTGAATCGCCTGCCCAAGCGCGAGATCCGCCAGCGCGTCGCTAAGCACCTCGCGGCGCATCCGCCGCATCCCGACGAGGTGCCCGTCCTCGGCGAGCCGCCCGCAAGGGACGAGGAGGTCCTAGACGAAGGCGAGTAGGGCGCCGCGCGGCGGTTCCGTACGAACTCCGCGGTAGGGTCCCGCCGTGCCCTCCTCAGCCGCTTCAACCAAACCGCTTCAGGCGCCGGCGCCGAGCCCCGAGCGGGCGCCGGCCGGCACGTCCGTGGAGCTCTTCGCCGGCGCCGGCGGCCTCGCGCGCGGCGTCGAAGACGCCAGCTTTCGCCACCTCGTCCTGTCGGAGCGAGACCACCGCGCGTGCGAGACGCTCGTCAGCAACCGCGCCGTGCGCATCGCCGACACGCAGGCCGTCGACGACGACGGCGCGAGCGAGCGCTGGCCGCTGATCGAGGGCGACTGCCACGACGTCGACTGGACACCGCTGCGCGGGCGCGTCGATCTCCTGGCCGGCGGCCCTCCATGCCAGCCGTTCTCGATCGGCGGTATACACCGCGGCCGCGACGACGACCGAAACCTGTTCCCCGAAGCGATCCGCGCGCTCGACGAGATCCGCCCACGAGCGTTCTTCTTCGAGAACGTCCGCGGCTTGGCGCGCGCGTCGTTCCGGCCCTACTTCGACTACATCGTGCTGCGCTTGCGCTCACCCGACCACTGCCCCAAGCCCGGCGAGGCGTGGGAGGACCACAAGGCGCGCCTGGAGCGTGCCGTGACGCGCCTGCCCCGCCACCGTCGATACGACGTCGCCTGGACGCTCGTCAACGCCGCGGACTACGGGCTCCCGCAGGTCCGCTGGCGGGTGCTGATCGTGGGCTTTCGCTCTGACCTCGTCCTCGACTGGACGTTCCCCAAGGCCACACACTCCCAGGACGCCTTGGTCGCCGCGCAGCTCGACGGCAGCTACTGGCGCGAGCACGGTCTCCCGGCGCGCGCCACGCCGGGCCGCCGGCGCCGTGCCCCGCGCCAGCCCTTGGCCACGCAACGCTGGCGGACGCTGCGCGACGCGATCCGCGACCTGCCCGAGCCCGTCGATGGTCGAGAGCACCCCGACTGGCATAACCATGTCGGGATCCCGGGTGCGCGCCTCTACACGGGCCACTCGGGCAGCCCACTCGACTGGCCAGCGAAGTCCGTCAAGGCCGGCGTTCACGGCTGCCCGGGGGGCGAGCACATCCTGGTGCGCGAGGACGGCACGTATCGCTACCTCACGGTGCGTGAGTGCGCGCGCCTGCAGGGCTTCCCCGACGAGCATCGCTTCGAGGGACCGCGATCCGAAGCGATGCGGCAAATCGGCAACGCTGTGCCGGTGGCACTCGCTCGCGTCCTCGCCGAGCGGATCGCCGCCAAGCTCCACGGGACCGTCCATGCCATCGACAGCGAGCCATAGACATCGCCGCGATCCGGCCATCACCTCACGGATGATGGCCGCCGTTCGCAACAAGGACTCGCGCGCCGAGCTTGCCCTTCGCCGGGAGCTGCACCGCCGAGGCGCGCGCTACCGGCTGCACGCCCCCGACGTCGCCGGCCGCCCCGATCTCGTTGTTCGCAAGGCGCGCCTGGCGGTGTTCGTTGATGGCGACTTCTGGCACGGCAACTCATGGCGGCTGCGCGGCCTGCCGAGTCTCGAGGCGCAATTCCCCACCCGCACCGAGTGGTGGACCGCCAAGATCCGTCGCAACATGGAGCGCGACGAGGAGGTCACGCGCCAGCTCCGGACCGACGGCTGGCGCGTCATCCGCCTCTGGGAGAGCGACGTCCTGCGCGACCCCGCGGCGGCGGCCGAGACGGTCATCGCGGCCCTGCGAGCGCCTCCCCCACCATCTGACCAGACACCATGACCTCGCACCCTCGCTGGGCCCAGCCGGTGAAGCCAGAGAGCTGGCGCTCTCCCCCGGGCCGGTCGCGCGAGGAGGTGATCGCCGAACAGGACCGGACGGCTGGCGGCCGCCATCGCCGCTTGGTCGCGCTCCCAAACGACCGGCGGGCGCGCGCCTCGATCGAGCTCAAGCAAGTGCGCGGGAACCGCCGCGTCTATGCGTACCTGCGGTACTCGGCCAGCGGCGAGACCGTCACGAAGTACGTCGGCGAAGCGCTCGGAGCTACGCGGGAGGCGCGGCTGCGCGCCGCCTGGAAGATGGCGCGCGCCAAGGACCTCCTGGGCCCTCACGGCGACTAACGCTAAACCCCGGCGTCCTTGGCTATGACCGTCCGGGCTGCGCCGCCCGGACGATCGGTTCCTGACCCGCCACCTCCGGCGGCGTGACGGGCTGATCCTTGGTGCCACCGCCGAGCTGGTCGTACAGCGACGAGAGCTCGTCCAGGAGACCGGCGAGCTGGGACGGGCTGCGCGGCCCGGGATGGAGCTCCAGCGCCTCGTGGTGGGCCTTGGGCGACGTCTTCTGCATCCCCCTCTCGATCCGGGTCACGACGTCGGGGCTCCACTTCACGCCTCGGAGCTTGCGCACACGCACGAAGGCGTTGAAGCGCCGCACGACACCGTTGAACACCGTGTCCTCGATGAGCTGGTCGTAGGCCTTGCGCACGTCGGCAAGCCAGCGATCGGCCTCCTGCTCGTAGATGGGGTCCTGGGACTTGTGCATCGGCTCCAGCTCGAAGCGCAGGCGGTGACGCAGCGCGCGGAGGCGCTTGCCGGTGCCGAGCATCTTGATCGGCAGCTGGTCGGCGACCAGGCCGACGCGGTGGAACGCGCGCTGCAGCGTCTGCCCGTGTAGTTCGACACCGGCCTCATCGGCCGCTTCCTGCAGGAGGTGAACGAACGGCATGTCGTGGCTGAAGACGACGACCTGGCGTCGCTTGGACTCGGCGACCAACCGCTCAGCGAGATAGGTGCGGCGCTCGTGGTCCAAGGACGAGACCGGGTCGTCGAGGATGATCGCGCTGCGCCCGTCGCTGACGGCGACCTCGGCCAGGAAGAAGGCCATCGAGAGAGCGCGCTGCTCGCCGTCGCTGAGGACGTTCCCGACCTTGGCCCTGCACGGGTCCCTGAGCTTGAGGTGGATCACCGTTTCGCCCTTGCTGGCCTGGCCGACGATCTCAATGCGGCTGACGAGCGGGGCGAGCTCGACGAGCTCGCGCTCGAGCGCGGTGCGCAGGCGCTCGGTGATGGCCGCCTCCTGCAGCTCGCGGAGCTTGTGGCTGATCTTCTTGGTGTTAAGCTCCGCGATCGCGTCGTCGATGCGCTTGAGCGCCTTCAGCCCTTCGACGTGCGCGTTGACCGCGCTCTCGGCCTCGACGAGGGCGACGCGGGCGCGCAGCTCCGCGAGTTCGGCCATGACCTTGCGCTGGTTGTCCTCGTCTCGTACGGCCGCCTGGCGCTCGGCGAGGGAGCGCCGGTCGTCGGCGTAGGTCTCAAGTGCCGTAAGCCGCACGCTGCCGGTTCCGGCCTCGGCATGCGGCTCGCCGGCCGCGCCCTTGCGGGTTGCCTCGGCGCGCGCGTCAAGGATCGCGAGCGCCTGGTTCGCCGCCGCCGTCACCGGCGCGGGCGCGTCGCGTAGTGCGCCCTCCACGGTCGCGCGGACGCCGCTCAGCTCCGGGATCGCCCGGAGCCTGGCCTGGATCTCGTCGTCGAGGTCGGTCGCCTGCTGGCGAAGGTCGCTGCGGACGAACTCTTGGAAGTGCTGCAGGCGCGCACGCGCGGCGGCGTCGAGATCCTGCTGACAGAGCGGACACGCGCCGTCGTCGCTCGTATCAGGGAAGGAGCTGCCGGAGGCCTGGGCAAAGCGCTCGGCGGCGAACCACATCTCCCGCCATGGACCCTGCCCGGTGCCATCGAAGCGCTGGTCGGCGAACGCGCGCTCGGCCATGGCGCGCTCGGCGGCGGTCACGTCGTTGAGCCGGCGGCGCAGCTGGGCGACCTCGGCGTAGAGAGTGGCCGGCAGTTGGGCGTCGGCGGTCTTCAGGGCGCGAGCGGCGTCCTCGGCGCCCCGGACCTGTGCGCGCGCGGTGGCTTCGAGCTGGCGGCTCTGATCGGCACGGATCGCGGCCGCCGTGACGTCCAGCTCATCGAGGCGACGTCGCTCTTCGTCGGAGAGGCGGGCCTGGGCGACCAGCGCGTCGGAGTCGGATCCGTGGCCGAGGGCGGCC
>JBOGXT010000770.1:0-1970 GCA_050694635.1 Thermoleophilaceae bacterium | reverse complement strand
CGCCGGCGCAGCTCGACCGCCGCCGCCAGCCCGGCCGGCCCGCCCCCGACCACCGCCACCGGCCCGTCAGGCATCCGCGCGCTCCGCGAGCAGCGCGGCCAGCTGCGCCCCGCACCAGAAGCCCTGGCAGCGCCCCATGTGAGCACGGGTGCGGCGACGCACGCCGTCGAGGTCGACGGGCGGCACAGGGCTCGCGAGCGCGTCGCGCAGCTCGCCGCGGGTGACCCGCTCGCAGAAGCACACGACGCGCCCGTAGTCGGGGTCGCGCTCGATCAGCTCCGCTCGCTGGTAGGGCCGCGGCGAGGCGTCCCCGAGGTTCGGCATGCGCAGCTCGGGCGCGTCGTTTCGCGGCCGCAGCTCGAGCTCGAGGCCGTCGCGCGCGTACTCGGCGATTGCCATCGACGCCGACAGTCCTGTCGAGCGGATCCCGCCCACGCAGGCGTATCCGTCCTCGAAGCGGATCTGGAAGTCGGCGTGCTCGGTGGCGGCCCGCAGGCCGACGTAGACGGCCGTGACGTCGAAGTCGAGCAGCCCCGGCACGATCCGCCCGGCCTCCCGTCGCAGGTGCTCGAGCCCCTCCGCCGTCGAGGCGGCGTCGTCCTTGCGCTCGACGTCCTCGGCGGTCGGGCCGACCATCAGGTTGCCGAACACGGTGGGCGCCACGAGCACGCCCTTCGACACCTTGGTGGGCACCGCCAGCAGGATGTGGTCGACGAGCGTCCGCGAGAGCTTGTCGAACACGATCAGCTCGCCGCGGCGGGGAGTGACCGTGAAGCCGCCGCCGCCGAGCATGCGGTCGAGCTCGTCGCTATGCAGGCCGGCGGCGTTGACGAGCCGGCGGGCGGTGAGCTCGCCGCCGGGCGTCCGAACCCGGAAACCGCCGCCGGGGAGGCGCTCGACGCCGACTACTGGCGTGGAGCGGCGCAGCTCGCACCCCGCCAGCACGGCCTCCGTGGCGAAGGCGAGCGGCGTGGTGAACGGGCAGACGAGCGCCTCGTCCGGCACCTCGAGCGCGGCGAGCGCGCCAGCTCCGAGGTGCGGCTCGCGGCGGTAGAGCTCGGCGGCGTCGACCTCGCGGATCGCGGCGTAGCCGTTCGCGCGCGAGCGCTCGACGATGCCGGGAAGCGCCGCCCGCTGCTCGTCGTCCCAGGCCACGAGCAGCGCGCCGGTGCGCTCCAGCGGGATGCCCACGCGCGCGGCGTACCCGGCGAGCAGCTCACATCCGCGCGCGACGAGCCGTGCCTCGAGGGTGCCTGGCTTCGCGTCGAAGCCGGTGTGCAACAGGGCCGTGTTGGCCTTGCTCGTGCCGGCGCCGACGTCCGGGCCGGCCTCGAGCAGCGTCACGTCGAGGTCGAAGCGCGTGAGCTCGCGCGCGATCGCCGAGCCGACCACCCCGGCTCCGACGATGACGACGTCCCTGTCCATTCGGCGGCGACTCTATTGCGCCTTGGCCGGCTCCCCGAGAGGATCCCGACCGCCCCGGTCGAACGTGCGAGCGTGCTCAAGGACTTCCGCGTGGGCGGCGAGCCGGACTTCTCGGCCCTCACGTTCACGATCAACGAGAGCGAGTTCCGCTACGGCGACTTCATCAACGCCCTGCTCGCATTCCTCATCGTCGCCGCGGTGCTCTTCTTCTTCGTGATCAAGCCGGTCAATGCGCTGCTCGCCCGTTCGCGCACCGAGCCGCCCGTGGACCAGGTGACGCGTGGGTGCCCCGAGTGCCTGAGCGAGATCCCCGTGGGGGCGCGGCGCTGCGCGTTCTGCACGGCGCAGGTGGCGGCCGCTTAGGCGACCTGCGCTACCCGCCCGCCTCGATCGCCTCCTCGACCTCCGCCCGGGTGGGCTGCGAGCCGAACCCGGTCAGGCACCAGGTGGCGCCGGCCTTCTCCCACGGCTCCGGGTCGGTCCCCGGCGAGTTCGTCACGACGATCTCGAAGCGGCCGTCGCCGGGCGCGCGCAGTGCGTGCGCC
>JBOGXT010000769.1:0-1770 GCA_050694635.1 Thermoleophilaceae bacterium | reverse complement strand
CGCCCAGGCGCCGGGCCTCCCCCTCCGCGCGGTGGAGCAGCTCGCGGGCCCGCTCACGGTCGCCGGCGCCCTCCCGTGCGAGCAGCAGCGAGGCCTCGTCGAGCGCGGCCCGCGCGAGCCAGACCGGGGCTCCGATGGCGCCGTACCGGGCGGTGGAGGCGGCCAGGTGCCGCGCGGCGTCGTCGTGGCGCCCGGCCACCGTGGCCAGCCGGCCGAGCGCGTGGTCCACGTCGCCCCACGCGCTGATGCCCGTGTACACGACCTGGTCGGCGTACGGATGCAGCTGTGCGTAGAGGGCCTCGGCGCGGCCGGCGTCCCCCACCGACGCGCAGACGTGGGCCCAGAGCACCACACACGCGAGCCACGTCATGTCGCGGGGCAGCGTGTCGAGCCGCTCCGCGGCGAGCAGCTCCGTGGCCTCGAGCGGCAGCTCGCCCTCCAGGTAGGCCAGCGCCAGCAGCGCCCGGAAGCTCGGGATGCCGGGGTTGGCCGCCGCCGTCTCTGCGATCAGGGGCTGGAGCTCGGCGAGCCGTCCCTGGTCGTAGCGGATGTTCGTGAGCTGGCTCGCGTACAGGGACAGCGCGTCCGGCTGGCCGCTGTCGGTGGCGATCTCGAGCGCCTCGGACGCGAGGCTCTCGGCGTCCGAGAGGTGGCCGGCCATGGTCGCCACCGTGGCCTCGTCGTAGCGCGCGAGCCAACGTGCCGAGGGCTCCCCCAGGCGCCCGGCGAGCTCGCGCTCGCGCCGTACCACGCGGCGGAGCTCGTCCATCTCCCCGGCCTGCACCAGCGCCACCCCACGCCAGTGCAACGTGTGGAACCGGGCGAGCGGATCGCCGAGCCCGTCCGCCAGCCGCACACTCTCCTCGGAGCACCGAAGCCGCTCGCCGAGCGTCTCCGGCGCCCAGATCGGCATCGCGCGGGCGCCGAGCACGTAACAGAGCGTGCGCGGGTCCCCCAGCCGCCGGGCCACCGCGAGGGCCTCGTCGGCCACCGCCACGCGACGCTCCCGATCGGGCGCGAAGGTCAGCTCGGAGGCGAGCATGCCGAGCAGCACCGCTCGCTCGCGCGAGTCGTCCGAGCCGGCCGCCTCCTGCGCGGCCTCGAGCATCGCCACGCGCTCGGTGTCGATTTCACCGGCGTCGCTCGCGAACCCGCGCGTGTTCTCGATCGCCGCCCGCACGAGCAGCTTCGGCTCGCCCAGACGGCGCCCCAGCCGGGCCGCCTCGAGCAGCGTCTCGCGAAAGCCGGCGTCGCCGTGCTTGCGCTGCGCGACGCCGAGACCGATCAGGAGCGAGCAGCGCCGCCTGTCCTGCACCGGACCGTGCAGCTCGAGCGCCTGGCCGAGCCAGCGGAGCGCGGCGTCCGGGTCGATCTCTTGGAGCGCGTGCCGGCCGGCCAGCTCCGCGTAGCGAAGGGCGCGCTCGCGGTCGGGCGGGCTGGCCTCGGCCCAGTGCCGGGCGACCTCCGCGGCCCGCGCCCCAGTGGGCTCGTCCTCGATCGCCTCCGCGACGCGCCGATGCATCCGGGCCCGGCGGGCGGCGCCCATGTGCTCGTAGAGCGTGTGTCCGACCAGCAGGTGGTGAAATGCGAAACGCCCGGGCCGGCCGGCGACCGGCACGACCAGTGCGGCGCGCTCGGCGCCGTCGAGCACCTCGGCGATTCGCTCGTCGCCGAGCTCCGTCACGCGGGCGAGCAGCCGCGCGTCGAACTCGCGGCCGACCACCGAAGCGGCCTCGAGCACGCCGAGCGTCTCCGCACCAAGGCTGGCCG
>JBOGXT010000768.1:0-5957 GCA_050694635.1 Thermoleophilaceae bacterium | reverse complement strand
CGCGTCTTGGTGGTGGCGCCGCCATCGCCTCCGGGCTCGGTCTCGCCACCGCCCTCTGCGGCACCCGCCACCGGCTGCTCCTCCCTCTCCTCGGCTTCCTGAGAGGGCTCCTCCTCACCGGTCTCGGCGGCTTCCTCGCCGCCCTCGGCCTCCTCCTCAGCCGGTCCTTCCTCCTTCGCGGACGGCTTCCCGTTCCCGCTGGCCTCGCTCGGGTCGCCGATCCGCGCGATCACCTCGCCGATCGCCAGCGTGTCGCCCTCTTGGGCCACGAGCTCGATTAGCGTGCCGTCGCTGTCCGCGTCGTAGGTCATGTTGGCCTTGTCCGTCTCGATCTCCACGAGCGGCTCGCCCCGCTTGACCTCGCCGCCCTCCTCCACGAGCCACTTGAGCACCGTGCCCTCCTCCATCGAGTCGGACAGGCGCGGCATCGTGACGTCGCTGGCCATCGGTCTCCTCCCTAGATGTCGCGGAACGTGGCGATGGCGGCCTGCATCACGTGCTCCTCGTGCGGGAACGCGGCCTGCTCGAGCGGCTTCGAGTAGGGCATCGGCACGTCCGCGCCGGTCACGCGCTGGACGGGGGCGTCGAGCCAGTCGAACGCCTGCTCCTGGATCAGCGCGGCCAGGTTGGCGCCGACGCCGCCGTGCGGCCACCCCTCCTCGACGATCACCACGCGGTTGGTCTTCTTGACCGACTCGAGGATCGTGTCGAGGTCGAGCGGGCGAAGCGTGCGCGGGTCGATCACCTCGGCGTCGATCTCGTGCTCGTCGGCGAGCTTCTCCGCCGCCTTCGCCGCGGTGATCGCCATGCGCGAGATGCCGATGATCGTCACGTCCTCGCCCTCGCGGCGGATGGCGGCCTCGCCGAAGCGCATCGGGCCGCCGTTCTCGGGCACCTCGCCGCGCTGGCCGTAGAGCGTCTCGTGCTCGATGAAGACGACCGGGTTGTCGTCGCGGATGGCCGTCTTGAGCAGGCCCTTGGCGTCGGCCGGCGTGCTCGGCACCGCAACCAGCAGGCCGGGCACGTGCAGGAAGAAGGCCTCGAGGCAGTGCGAGTGGGTGGGGCCGAGCTGGTGGCCGGCACCTTGCGGCATGCGGATCACGATCGGGACCTTGACCTGGCCGCCGAACATGTAGTGGATCGCCGCGGCGTGGTTGACGATCTGGTCCATCGCGAGCAGCGAGAAGTTGATCGTCATGATCTCGACCACCGGCCGGAGCCCGATCATGGCCGAGCCGACGCCCATGCCGACGATGGTGTTCTCGGAGATCGGCGTGTCGCGGACGCGCTTCTCGCCGAAGTCCTCGAGGAGTCCCTGGGTGACCTTGAAGGCCCCCTGGAAGACGCCGATGTCCTCGCCCATGACGAAGACGTTCTCGTCGACCTCCATCTCCTCGCGAAGCGCCTGGTTGAGCGCCTCGCGGTAGCGCATCGTCGGCATCAGTCCGCGCCGCCCTCCTCGGCGGGCTCGTCCGAGGCGACCTCGCCCTCGCCGGCCGCGTCCTCGCCGGCCTTCGCCGCTCGGCGCTCGCGCGCCTCTCGATCGCCAACGCCCGCGTAGGCGGCGCCCAGCTCGGCCAGCTCGTGCGGCAGCTTGCCGGCCTCGCGCTCGCGCTCGCCGCGGTGCACCTCGGGCGAGCGCTCGTCCACGGTCCACCAAGCGGGGGCGTCGCTGTCGAAGACGTAGACCTCGTCGTAGAGCGAGTCGAGGTCGGGGAAGGGCGACTCGTCGGCGAACTTGACCGCCTCGTCGACGGCCGCGATCGCCTCCTGGTCGAACTGCTCGACCTCCTCCCCCTTCAGGACCTTCTCGTCGACGAGGCGGTCGGCGAAGGCCTTGATCGGGTCGCGCTCGCGCCACTCCTCGACCTCTTCCTTGGTGCGGTACTCCTCGGGGTCCGCCATCGAGTGGCCGCGATAGCGGTAGGTCACGGCCTCGACCAGCTGGGGCCGGCGGTCCTCGCGCGCGTGGCGGAGCGCCTCCGTGACGACCGCGTGCACGTCGAGCGCGTCCATGCCGTCGCAGCGCGTGCCGGGCACGCCGAAGCCCTCCGACTTCTTCGACAGGTCCGTCACCGCCGAGTGGCGGTGGAGCGCGGTGCCCATGCCGAACTGGTTGTTGATGATCAGGAAGACGACCGGCAGCTGCCAGAGCGCCGCGAGGTTCATCGTCTCGCCGAAGGTGCCCTGGTTGGTGGCGCCGTCGCCCATCATCGAGAGGATCGCGTCCTCGGTCTCCATGTAGTCGCAGGCGAGGGCCACGCCGGCCGAGAGCGGCAGGCTGCCGCCGACGATGCCGTAGCCGCCGAGGAAGCGCTTGTCCCAGTCGAACAGGTGCATGGAGCCGCCCCGGCCCTTCGAGCAGCCGTCCTGGCGGCCGAACAGCTCGGCCATGACGGCGTTGGGGTGGGTGCCGCGTGCGAGTGCCTGGCCGTGCTCGCGGTAGGTCGACATGAGGTAGTCGGTGTCCCTGAGCGCCTGGGTGGCGCCGACAACGGTGGCCTCCTCGCCGATGCAGAGGTGGAGGAAGCCACCGATCTTGGCCTTGGCGTACATCTCGCCCGCGCGCTCCTCGAAGCGGCGGATCAGCATCATCTTCGAGAGGACGGTGCGGCAGGTCTCCTCGTCCGGCAGGTCGTGCTTGACCTCGCCGAAACGGATCTCCTCGGCCTTGGCTACGTCGGCCGGAGTAGCGCCGTCACCGTTGCCCTCCTTGGCCGCCTTGCCGGACTTCGTGCTCTCCCTCGTCGCCATTGGATCGGAGAGTACCCGGTGGCCCCCGGAGGGTATTCGCAAACCCCCGATCGGGGGGTTGGCGAAGGCGTCAGAGCTCCGTCGGCAGAATCACCAGTCCGAGCCGATCGGCGCCGCGCCTCAGGCGCGAGTCGACCGTGACGACGCGACAGCGGAGGAGCTCCGCGAGCGCAAGATACTCCGTGTCGTAGGTCTTGGCCCAGCCGAGCTCGTCGGCGAGCCGCCACGACACCGTGCCGAGCCTGCCGGGGTTGCGCGGCCTCACCGGCGCCTCATGCAAACGTAGGAGCGCTCGCTCGGCACTGTCGCGACTCGCTTCGCCGCGCCACATGGCTTCATGGAGGACGGACCTGGTCTCCGACCACATCAGCGGAGGGGCCACTAGCTCCTCGTCGTCGAAATTCGCGAAGCCCGTGCCCGCCGCGCACTCCCTCACGGCATAGCTCGCATCGACAACCACCATCAATGGCCCGCGCGCGAGCGGTGGATGAGCTTCACCCAGTCTGGCTGCGACTCCCCGGACTCGAACCGCTCGAGCTCAGGCGGAACACCAATCGAATGGGGCTCGTCTGCGGCCGCCGCGAGGTCGGCTTCGTCGATCACGTGCTTGTTACCGACCTTCTGCGCCCGCAGCCTTCCGGCTCGGATCCAGCGTCGGATGGTCTCGGGGTCGCGCCCCAGCCGCCGCCCGGCTTCGGCTACGTCGAGCATAAGAGGAGACTACTACATCACCTCGTAGTAGTCATGCTGCGGCGGCCGCGGCTTCCTCGAGCCGGTCGTCCCCCCAGAAGACCGTGTCGCCGACGACCACGCTCGGCACGCCGCGGACGCCTCGGTCGTAGGCCCCCTGCGTGGCGGCCCTGAGGCGGTCCTTGGTCGACTGCATCTCGATCCCCTTGAGGACCGCGTTGGGATGGAGCTCGCAGGCCGCCGCGGCGATCAGGACATTGTCGACGTCGCTGAGGTCTCGGCCGCCGGCGAAGGCCTGCCGGAAGGCCGCGAGCGCGAAGGCGACGGTCCTGCCGGCGCCCTGGGCGAAGATGGCGGCGCGCATGGCGTTTAGGCCGTCGTTGGGCCAGTGCTCGGGCCACTTGACCGGCAGTAGTCCATATCGCTCCGCCCGCTGCTCGATCTCCCGCATGCCCTCGTCCCGCTTCTCGGTGGTCGCCCAGGACCGCCCGCCGGTCTGCTGCCAGATGCCGCCGAGGAGGATCGGCTGCCAGATGGCGGTGACCGGCAGGACCTGATGGATGCGCTCGGCGGAAAGCCAGGCGTAGGGGGAGCCCAGGTCGAAGTAGAAGGTCGGCTGCTCGGTCTGGTCCATGGCCGTCGAGACGACGGTACCGAGCGGCGCGGGTCAGACCAGTTGCTCGGCGACGGCGAGGCCGAGTCGCTTAACGGGCAGGCGCGTCCGCCGGTCGAGCGCCTCGAGCGAGTAGGTGCCGCTGTCGAGCATCACGGCCAGGCGCTCGTCGTAGGGAATCGTCACCGAGCGATGGAGGCGTCTTTGCCGGAAGCATTCCTCGACGGCGCGCAGCTCGGCTGCTTTCCGCGGGTGCGCCCTGTTCACGACCACCGTCGTGCGCTCGTGCTCGAGGTGCTCGAGCGCGTCGAGCACGACGCTCGCCGTGATCCAGTCCGGCGTCGTCACCAGCACGAGCTGGTCGGCGCGGTCGATCGCGAACCGCGCGAGCGGGCCGGCCACGCCGGTGCCGAGGTCGAGCAGCACGGTGTCGTAGAAGCAGGAGAGGAGCGCGACGAGCTCGCCGTAGCGGTCGGGCCCGAGGCTCGCCGCGAGCGTGGCGTCGTGGGGTGCCGCGAGGAGGTGGAGGCCGCTGGGAAGCCGGGACACGTAGGCGCGGAGCTCGGCGGCGGTGCCGAGCCGCTCCGCGTCGTCGAGCAACTCGACGAGCGAGCGCCGGGCGCGGGCGTGCTCTCCCGGAAGCCGGCCGAGGGTGCCGAAGTCGGGGTTGGCGTCGACGGCGATGGCCCGCAGCTTGAGATGCGACGCGAGCACGTTTCCCGTCAGGAAAGTGCTCGTCGTCTTGCCCACTCCACCCTTCGGACTAATGAGGGCGACGAGGTTGGGTCGAGTCACGCCGGGCTGGGCCCGGAGCCGGCGCTCGAGGTCAGCCTCCTCACGCTGCGCCCGCGAGACGAGGAGCGCGTCCATGCGGCGCCGGAAGCGGGCAAGCGCCCGATCCTGGACCTCGCGGCCGTCGACCATGGGGTCGCGGTAGAGGTCGCGACGCTTCAAGGTGGGCGCGCCGCTCAACGCACCCCGCCCCTCACCGCAGCCTGAGCTTGGTGCCGACCATCAACAGGTCGGGATCGCCGGTACCGATCCGGCCCTCGTTGAGGGACCACAGCCGGTTGACCTCGCGAGCGACCCGGGCCGGCGACGCCTCGCGACCGAGAAGCCGCTTGGCGATCGACCAGAGCGAAGCGCCGGGCTCGACGACATGGAAGCGGGCGCCGCGAAGAGACCCCTGCGGCGGATCGGGCGCGACGGAGCTCGCGTACGCCACGACGGTCGTCTCGTCAGCGGCTGGGAGGACCTCGATCTGCGAACCTCCGCCCGCCCAGCCGCTGGCCCCTTCTGGCGGGGCTGGGCCACCTGCATCGGGCCGCTCCCCCTCGGCCGTGTCCTTGGAGGGCCCGGGTACGCGCTCCGACTCATCCTCGGCCCTCGAGTGTTCCTCGGTCGAGGGAGTAGGTGGGAGGGCGCCGACGCCCGGATCCGGAACCGGCGCCACGCCAGGCGGGACATCAGGGGCGGGCGATACCGCCTCGGCGGGCGGAACCGGTGCATCCCCATCGGTCGCGGGCGTTTCGGTCTCCGCGAGCGGCACTAGCCGGGCATCGAGGTCCTCGGAGGGCTCGGCCTCGAGCGGAGCCCCATCGGCATCCGGCTCACCGCCTTCAGGCGATGTGGGGACCGGAGCGGCCTCGAAGGGAAGGGCGGTCTCGCCGCCGGGATCGAACCCAGGATCGTCGAGCTCGGCGCCGGCCGGCTGCTCGGGAGCCGCAACGCCCTCGAGCTGCTGATCGGGCTCCTGCGCCAGGGCCGCCCCCGGAGCGGCAGAGGAGAGAGCAAGAACGCCACCGGCGAGCACGGCCTGAGCCCGCCGGGAGACAACGGGCTCAGCCGGAAGCGTGCCGAACAACCGCTCCTGCCGGCACACGGGACAACTCGGATGAAA
>JBOGXT010000767.1:0-1680 GCA_050694635.1 Thermoleophilaceae bacterium | reverse complement strand
GCTCGGCCCGGCGCGCGGGCGGTGGCGCCGGTGGCAGCTCGCCATCCTGGAGGGCCCCGGTCTCTCGCTCGAGGCCGACGAGGTCAACCAGGCGCTGACGGGCGTCAGCGTGCGGCGGCCGTGGGCCGACGTCGACCTCTGGGAGCTCTTTCTCAGCCTGCCCGCGGAGGCGAAGTTCCCGGACCTGCGTCGGAAGGGGCTGGTCCGTGACCTCCTGCGCGGCAGCGTACCGGACGAGATCCTGGACCGGCGATCCAAGACGTTCTTCAACGACGCGGTGCTCGCGCGCATCGACTACGCGGCGCTGCGCCGCTGGGTGAGCGCGCCTGCGCACCGCATCCCGGGCGTCGACTACGAGCGCTTGGGCCAGCGCCTCGAGCAGGAGGACCTGGACGCGGCCGGCTTCATCTGGGCGCGCGACCTCGCCGCCGTCCACGCGTTCCTGGCGCTCTGGTGAGCGACCACCACGAAGGACCGCCCGGCGCGGGCGGCGCGCTGCGGCGCGGGCGTCGCGTCGCCTACCGGGAGATCGATGACGGACAGCGCGGCGTGCTCCTGCACCTCGACACCGGCGCCTACCACAGCGTCAACCGGATCGGGGCGCTGGTCTGGTCGCTGCTCGACGGGGTCACGCTCGAGGAGCTGATGGGCCGGTTGCGCGAGCGGCTCACGGAGACGCCGGTCACGCTGGAGGAGGAGGTCGCGGCGTTCCTGCGGGCCCTGGAGGACCGCGACCTCATCGAGCGCGATCAGCCGTAGCGCGCGAGCTGGAGGTGGTCGCCGCGCCCGGGCGGGGGCCCGACGTCCGCGCCCTCGATCTCGACCCACGCGTGCGCCTCGGCTCCGTGCGGCGGCGTCGGCAGGCCGATGACGAGCTCCGCGGCATCGCCCTGCTCTCGCAGCAGGCGGTAGAGGACGAGCGAGGTGACGAGGCAGCGCGCGCGCCGGCCACCGATGGCCAGGACGCGGTACACGGCACGGCCCAGCCGCCTCGGGGGCACGCGCGAGCGGCGGGCGCTCGCCGGCCGGCCCAGGCGGTCCACCAGCTCCGGAAGCGGGTAGCGCCGCAGCAGCGCCTGGACGCGCACGTACCAGACGCAGATGCGCAGGGCCAGAGCGGCCTTCGCGAGCGCGGGCCGCGGAACGGGCGCGAGCTTCACCGCGCCAGGCACGCCGCCACGATCCGCTCGACCGTGCGCGGCAGATCCGCGTAATCGAGGCGCCGGTCGAGGTACCAGGCCGGCACCTGGCGGACCAGGTCACCGACCCTCTCGAAGCAGCTCGCCCGATCGACGAGACGGTTGAAGCTGAGCGCGAAGAGATCGCGCAGCGCCTCGCTCGGATCCGCCCGCTCGACCGCCGGCTCGCCTTGGGATCTTCGAAGCAGAACGATGCCGCGCAGCGGGATCGCTGACCCGCTACCACGCTGCGGACCTTCGAGCGCGAGGTGCACCTTCCCGGCCGTCTCGGTCGCCCGCCGCGTGTCCGGGAACGTCAGCCGCTCGAAGACGTCGTGCCGGACCCGCAGCAGCGCCGGTCCGGGCAGCACCGTCGGCCGCGCCGAGGCTTGGCAGCAGGTCACGTCGTCCGCCAGGAGGCGGTGGCCCGCCCGCAGGAACGCGCCCGCCAGCGTCGTCTTGCCGAAGGTCCCCGGCGCCGCCAGCAGCAGCGCGCCGCCGG
>JBOGXT010000766.1:0-10137 GCA_050694635.1 Thermoleophilaceae bacterium | reverse complement strand
ATCGAGCGGCTCGGACGGCGCGGCAAGTACCTGATCGTCTCGTTCGAGGACGACGTGCATCTGGTGATGCACCTGCGCATGACCGGCAACCTGCTGCTTGTGCCGGCCGCGGCCGATGAGCCCGCGCACCTGCGGGTCGTCATGGACCTGGACGACGGGATGCGAGTGCTGTTCGTGGACGTGCGCCGCTTCGGCACCGGCGACGTGCTGCTCGGCAGCGACGCCCTCGCCGAGTATTTCGCCTCCCGCCTCGGGGTCGAGCCGCTCAGCCCCGACTTCACGGCCGATGCCCTCCGCGCTCTCGCGCGCGGGCGCCGGCAGCCCGTCAAGGCGTTCCTGCTCACACAGGAGCGGGTGGCGGGGGTGGGGAACATCTACGCCGACGAGGCGCTCTTCCGCGCGAGGATCCATCCGCTGCGTCCGGTCGGAACGCTGCGGCGCCCCCAGGTCGAGGCGCTGCGGGACGCCGTGGTCGAGACGCTCGAGGCCGGCATCGACGCCAGGGGCGCCTCGATCGACGACTACCGCCACGTCGACGGAGCCCAGGGCAGCTTCCAGGACCGCTTCCTCGTGCACACCCGCGAGGGCGAGGCCTGCCCCCGCTGCGGCACCACGATCCGGAAGCTGCGCGCGGCGGGACGCGGGACCTACGTCTGCCCGCGCTGCCAGCGGCTACGCCGCAAGTAGCTCGTCGAGCATGCCGGCCCGGTCGGCCTCGAGCAGCTCGCGGAAGCCGCCGATCGACCTTATCCCCACCACGATCTGCGGGAAGGTCATCTGGCCGGTCAGGGCGACGAGGTCGGCGCGGCCGACGGGGTCCTTGGCGAGGTTGATCTCCTGGTAATCCACGCCGCGCGCCTGCAGCAGCGCCTTCGCCTGCCGACAGAAGCCGCACGGCTCGGTCGTGTAGAGGGTCACCCTCCCGTTCTCGTCCGCCATCCCGTTCAGAGTGTATGGGGGTGGGCCGTTCCTACAAGACGGAAGCGATCGTGCTGCGCTCGATCCGTTACGGCGAGGCCGACCGCGTCCTGCACCTCTACACGCCGGACCGCGGCCGCGTCGGCGCGGTGGCGAAGGGGGTGCGGCGGGTGAAGTCGCGCCTGGGCGGGCGGCTCGAGCCGTTGAGCCGGGTCCGGCTCGTGATGTACGAGGGCCGCGGCGAGCTCTCCACGATCAGCCAGGCCGACAGCGTGCAGGCGCACGCGGCGCTGCGCGAGCGACGCGCCTCGCTCGAGCGCGCCACGCAGGCCTGCGAGGCGGTCCTGCGCCTGCTCGACTCCACCGAGTCCAACCGCCCCGCCTACAACCTGCTCTGCCACGAGCTGGCGCTGCTCGACCGAAGCGCCGAGGCCGCCGGCCGCGCCCAGGCGCTCGCCTTCCGCCTGAAGCTGCTGCTGGCCGCCGGCTTCGCCCCCGAGCTGGCCTCGTGCGCCGACTGCGGCGAGGCCGAGCACCTGGGCGCGTACTCGCCGAGCGCGGGCGGGGTGGTCTGCGCCGGCTGCGAGGCGGGATCGTTCCCGCTCGGCGAGGAGGCGCATCGCTTCCTGGTCGGCGCGCTGGCGCAGCCGCTGTCGGAGGCGCCGCAGGCGGCCGAGACCGCACTGGCGCAGGCGGACCGGGCGATTGCCGAAACAGCGGAATATCACGCCCACGTTCGGCTCAGGCGGATCGCGTAGGGCGCAGCTCCGCCTCCTCGTAGAGCGCCTCGAGCAGCGGGTCGTAGCGGTCGTTGACGAGATCGCCGATCGGGTCCGGCGTGTGCCGCAGCAGCCGGCCGAACGGCAGGCCGAAGGCCGCACGCATCGCCAGCGCCTGGCGGCGCGCCGGAGTCATCTCGCCGCCCAGGGCCCGCGAGGCGGCGCTCAGCATCCGGACCTGGCGCAGGCGGCGCGGGAGGACCTGCCATAGGTAGACCCCCGTCGGGAGCAGGAACACCAGCAGCCCCAGCAACAGCGCCAGGTCGTGCACCGCGTCCTCACCCTCGCGCCCGGCATCCTCGACCGGGCCGCCGGTGGCCTCGCCTGCCTCTCCCAGCGCGTCGCCCAGCTCATCGCCCACCACCGGGGCGCCCGAGACGGCGTCGCCGGCCGCGCCGAACCCGTCGGTCACAGCGCTGCCGGCGTCCTTGACGCCGGTGCCCAGAACCGCGAGCGCATCCACGGCGTCGTGCACCTTCAAGCCCAGAAAGGCGAACAGCGCGATCAGGAGGAGGGCCAGGAGGTCGCTGGTGAGGGTGCGCACGCGGGCGCCGGGCTGGGAGGGATATAGCTTCACGGACAGCGTATTCCCGGGGCCCCGGGAATAGGATCCCGGCGTTGTCCGTCGCGACCGACACCAAGCTCGTCTACGACTTCGCCGAGGGCTCGAAGGACATGCGCGAGCTGCTGGGCGGCAAGGGCGCCAACGTGGCCGAGATGACGCGCGTGCTCGGCACCGACCGCGTGCCGGGCGGCTTCACGATCACGACGGAGGCCTGCGTCGCCTACATGGAGAGCGGCGACGTGCCGAGCGACCAGATCGCCGCCGCACTCAAGCGCCTGGAGGAGCAGGCGGGCAAGCGGCTGGGCGACCCCGGGGACCCGCTGCTGGTGTCCGTGCGAAGCGGCGCGCGCGAGTCGATGCCGGGGATGCTCGACACGGTCCTCAACCTGGGCCTGGACGACGAGTCCGTCGAGGGGCTGGGCGGCGACCGCTTCGCCTGGGATTCCTACCGCCGCTTCGTCCAGATGTTCGGCAACGTCTGCCGGGGGATCAAGGGGGAGCGCTTCGAGGACCTGATCAAGCGGCGAAAGGGGGCGGCGGGCGTCGAGGAGGACGTCGAGCTGGACGTGGATGACCTGAAGGCGCTCACGGACGACTTCAAGCGGGTCTTTCGCGAGGAGACGGACGAGGACTTCCCCCAGCAGCCGAGCGAGCAGCTGAACCAGGCGATCCGCGCCGTGTTCGACTCCTGGACGGGCGAGCGCGCCGTGCAGTACCGGCGCATCAACGAGATCCCGGACGAGTGGGGCACGGCCGTGAACGTGCAGCAGATGGTGTTCGGGAACCGGGGCGAGCGCTCGTGCAGCGGCGTCGCCTTCTCGCGCGACGAGATCACCGGGGCGCCGAAGCCGTCGGGCGACTTCCTGCCAAACGCCCAGGGTGAGGACGTGGTCTCCGGCGTCCGCACGCCGCGCGACCTGCACGACATGAAGGACTCGATGCCCGAGGCCTACGACGAGCTGATGGAGATCCTCGGCACGCTCGAGCGGCACTACAAGGACATGCAGGACACCGAGTTCACCGTGGAGGAGGGCTCGCTGTACATGCTCCAGACCCGCAGCGCAAAGCGGCCGGCGCAGGCGGCGGTGCGGTTCGCGGTGGACGCCGTGGGGGAGGGCCTGCTCGACAGGGCGAAGGCGATCGCCACAATCGACGCGGCGAAGCTCGACGCGCTGCTTCACCCCGGCTTCTCCCACGGCGCCGAGTTCGACACGCTCGCCGAGGGGGTGGCGGCCTCGCCGGGCGCGGCCGTGGGCGAGATCGTGTTCACCGCGCACGACGCGGTCGCAGCCGCGGCCGACGGCCGCGACGTGATCCTGGTCCGGCCGTTTACCGAGGCCGATGACGTGGCGGGCTTCCACGCGGCCAAGGGCATCCTGACCGCCGAGGGCGGCAAGGCAAGCCACGCCGCGCTGGTGGCGAGGGGGATGGGCAAGCCGTGCGTGTCCGGCGCCGCGGCGCTCGAGATCGACCTGCACGCGAAGCGGCTGCGAGTGAACGGGACCGAGCTCGGCGAGGGCGACGTGATCGCGATCGACGGGACGGCCGGGATCGTGACCGCCGACGAGGTGCCGCTCGAGGAGCCGAAGGTCAGCGAGGAATTCGAGACGGTGCTCGCCTGGGCGGACGAGCTCCGCACGCTCGGGGTGCGCACGAACGCCGACACTCCGGAGGACGCCGCCAAGGCTCGCGAGTTCGGCGCCGAGGGCATCGGCCTGTGCCGCACGGAGCACATGTTCATGGCCGAGGACCGCCAGCCGAAGATGCGGGCGATGATCATGGCCGAGTCCGAGGACGAGCGCCGCGCCGCGCTCGAGGACCTGCTGCCGCTGCAGCAGGAGGACTTCGAGGGCCTCTTCGAGCAGATGCGTGGGCTGCCGGTCACGATCCGGCTGCTCGACCCGCCGCTTCACGAGTTCATGCCTCAGGCCGAGGAGGTGGCGCAGGACGTCGAGCGGGCGCGCATCGAGGAGTCGGACGAGCTGCCCGAGCTCGAGCACACCCTCGACCGGATCCACTCGCTGGCGGAGACCAACCCGATGCTCGGCACGCGCGGTGTGCGGCTCGGCATCCTCCACCCTGAGGTCTACGAGATGCAGACGCGGGCGATCGTGCGCGCGGCGCTGGCCGTGCCGGAGCCGCCCGAGGTCGAGATCATGATCCCGCTGGTCGCGTACGAGAAGGAGCTCGATCTGATGCGCGGGCTGGTCGAGCGGGTGGTGGACGAGGAGGGCGGAGGGGATCTGGGCGTGCACATCGGCACGATGATCGAGCTGCCGCGCGCCTGCTTCGTGGCGGACCGGATCGCCCGCGTGGCCGACTTCTTCTCCTTCGGCACCAACGATCTCACGCAGACGGCGCTCGGCTTCTCGCGCGACGACGTGGAGGGCCGCTTCCTGAACCGCTACGTGGAGACGAAGATCGTGGGCCGCAGCCCGTTCGAGACGATCGACCAGCCCGGCGTCGGCTGGCTGGTGCGGCTGGCGGCGTGGGTGGGGCGCGAGGCGAAGCCCGAGCTGGGGCTCGGCATCTGCGGCGAGCACGGCGGCGATCCCGAGTCGATCGCCTTCTTCCAGCTTGCCGGGCTCGACTACGTGAGCTGCTCGCCGTACCGGGTGCCGATCGCTCGGGTGGCGGCGGCGCAGAGCGCGATCGGCGCATCCGCGGGCGCCTCGCGGTAAACGCAGGGAGCGCGGGACGCTGCCCGACGACGCGGCCTACGAGACGCTCGAGGCCCGCTGCGAGCCCGATTTCGCCGGCGGCTTCCTGCTCTACGACGTCTACAACCGGGCGGCGGGCTTCCGCTCGCTGGCCGAGCAGGCCAAGTAGGAGGCGCCGCGAGTACCGTTGCCCGGCAGATGGCTCAGGCTTTCGCCCGCTCAAGCTTCCGCGAACGAGTCGAGCGCTACGAGCAGCAGCTCTCGCCGCTCGCCACGCGCTCGTATCCGGCCCTGCGCGAGCTGCCGGAGCCGGACTCCGACCACCGCACGCCGTTCCAGCGCGACCGCGATCGCGTCGTCCACTCGAAGGCGTTCCGGCGCCTCAAGCACAAGACCCAGGTCTTCATCGCGCCCGAGGGCGACCACTACCGGACCCGCCTGACCCACACGCTCGAGGCGTGCGGGATCGCCCGCAACGTGGCGCGGGCGCTCGGGCTCAACGAGGACCTGACCGAGGCGATCGGGCTCGGCCACGACCTCGGGCATCCGCCGTTCGGGCACGTCGGCGAGGCGGTGCTCGACGACTGCGTGCGCTCGCGCTGGGGCCACGCGTTCCGCCACAACGAGCATTCGCTGCGGGTGGTCGAGCGGATCGAGCGGCTCAACCTCACCGAGCAGGTGCGCGACGGGATCCTGCGCCACACGGGGCCGGGCGTGCCCGAGACGCTCGAGGGGCGCATCGTGCGGGTGGTGGACCGGATCGCCTACATCAACCACGACATCGACGACGCGATCCGGGCAGGGGTGCTGAGCTTCGAGGACCTGCCGCGCGACGAGATCGACATGCTCGGCGCGACCGGGTCGGCGCGGATCGAGGCGCTCGTGGTGGACCTGCTCGACCGCTCGGAGGAGGCCGGCGACATCGTGCAGGGGGAGGAAGTCGGCGGCGCGATGCTTCGCCTTCGGGAGTTCATGTTCGAGCGGGTCTACCTGGCGCATGACGCGCAGCCCGAGAAGCCGCGTATCGAGAGCATGCTGCGCGGGCTCTTCGACCACTACGCCGAGAGCCCGCCGCCGCCGGTAACGCCGGATGCGTCAGACGAGCAGCGCGTCGTCGACTGGCTTGCCGGGATGACTGACCGCTTCGCGATCAAGGCGTTCGAGGATCTGTCCGTGCCGCGGGGCTTCTGATGGCGCTCTTCACTCGCGACTCGATCGACCGGCTGCGCGACGCGGTCGACATGGTCGACCTGGTCGGCGCGAAGACGGATCTGCGCCGGGTGGGGTCGCGATTCACCGGGCTCTGCCCCTTCCATGACGAGCGAACCCCCTCGTTCTCGGTGAACGCCGACGAGAAGCTCTTCTACTGCTTCGGCTGCCAGGCGAAGGGGGACGCGATCGGGTTCGTCGAGCAGACGGAGGGGCTCGACTTCGTCGACGCCGTGGAGCTGCTCGCCGAGCGCTACGGGGTGCGGCTCGAGCGGGAGCACGACGATCCGCGCGCCGACGAGCGGCGGCGCCGGCGGGCGCGGCTGCACTCGCTGCTCGAGCGTGCGGCGCGCTACTACGCCACCTATTTGTGGGATTCGCGCGAAGCGGAGCCGGCGCGCGAGTACCTGTCCGGACGGGGTCTCTCGCCCGAGATCCTGCGGGAGTTCCGGATCGGCTTCTCACCGAGCGCCTGGCATCGGATGCTCATCGGGGCGCAGCAGGCCGGTTTCCGGGAGGAGGAGCTGATGGCCGCCGGTCTCGCGCAGCGCGGGCGCCAGGGCGGCATCTACGACCGCTTCCGGGGCCGGATCATGTTTCCGCTCGCCGATCGCCGCGGGCAGGTGGTCGGCTTCGGCGCACGCGCGACCCGGGAGGGACAGGGGCCGAAGTACCTCAACAGCTCGGAGAACGACGTCTACCACAAGGGTCGCCAGCTGTTCGGCATCGACGTGGCGCGGGCGCATGCGGCGAAAAGCGGTCGAATCGTGGTCGTCGAGGGTTATACGGACGTGCTCGCTGTTCACCAGGCGGGGATCCGGGAATCGGTTGCGATCATGGGCACCGCGCTGACCGCCGAGCAGATGGCGGAGCTGGGCAAGGCGGCCAACCTCGTGATCCTCGCCCTGGACGCCGACCGCTCCGGCCAGGAGGCCATGCTGCGGGCCGCGCGGACCGGTGGGGGCGCCGCGCTGCACGTCGTGGAGATGCCCGAGGGGAAGGACCCCGCCGACCTGATCGCCGCCGGGGAGGCCGATTCCTTCCGCGAGCTCCTCGACCGGGCGCTTCCGATGATGCAGTTTCAAGTTCGCCGGGTACTTGCCGATGCTGACTTGGAGACTCCGGCAGGGAGGGACCAGGCACTCGAGGAGGCGGCCCGGTTGATCGCCGAGCACACGACGGAGGGCAGCGCGATGCGGGACGAGCTGGTCCGCGAGGCGGCGGACCGCCTCGACGTGCCCGCTCACCGCGTGCGGACGGCCTTCGGCTCCTCGGCCCCCGGTGCCTCGCCGGCCCCAGTTGTCCCGCGGCGCGACCGGGGCCCCGCATTTCCCGCCGGTGCGTCGGCCGGCGAAGTAGCTTTTCGCGCCGAACGAGAGTTTCTCGCCCGTTGTTTGGCGAGCAGCGACCTCGGTCGAAGCTACCTTTCCCTCCCAACGGATGACCAGCTCTCCTCCGACGCCACCCGCCGCGCGCGCGAGCACCTCGCCGCGCACTTCGACGACCCGCTCGCGGACCTCCCCGACGACGAGCCGGCGCTGGCCGCGCTCGTCACGGACGTCGCCCTCGCGGCCCAGGAGCAGCCGGCGAGCCCGGAGGCGGTCCTGCGGATGAGCATCCTGCAGCTGGAGAAGCGGCGCATCGAGCGCGAGATCCGGCGCGCGGCGCACGACGGCGACCACACGCGCCAGAGCGAGCTGGCGGCCGCCGAGCAGCGGGTGCGGGGCGAGCTCGACGCCGTGATGGGGCAGACCGCATGAGCGGCGGCGCCTTTGACCTGAACGAGGACGGCGAGGCCGAGGAGTTCGCCTCCGACGTCGAAGCGGGCGGAGAGGAGGCGGTGGAGGAGTCCGACCTCTACGACGAGGGCGGGGTCATCACCGCCGGCATCCCGGTGCCGCCCCCGGAGCACGGGGCGGAGGACGCGGTGCGGCTCTACCTGCGCTCGATCGGACGTGTGCCGCTGCTGACGCGCGAGGACGAGGTGCGGCTGGCGAAGCGCATCGAGCAGAACGACATGTCGGCGAAGAACGCGCTGATCGAGGCGAACCTGCGGCTCGTGGTGTCGATCGCCAAGCGCTACACCGGGCGCGGCCTGACGCTGCTGGATCTGATCCAGGAGGGCAACCTGGGCCTGATTCGCGCGGTGGAGAAGTTCGACTGGCGACGCGGCTTCAAGTTCTCGACCTACGCGACGTGGTGGATCCGGCAGGCGATCACGCGCGCGCTGGCCGACCAGTCGCGCACGATCCGGATCCCGGTCCACATGGTCGAGCGGATGAACCGGGTGGCGCGGACGAGGCGGATGCTGATGCAGAAGCACAACCGCGAGCCGACGCCCGAGGAGATCGGCGAGCTGGTGGAGATGACGGCGAAGAAGGTGGAGGAGATCTTGAAGCTGGGGCAGGAGCCGGTGTCGCTGGAGGCGCCGGTGGGCGGGGAGGACGGCGACGCCTCGCTGGGCGACTTCATCGAGGACGCCGCCGGCGACCGCCCGCTCGAGGTGGTGGCGAACCGGATCCGAGACGCCGACTTGGCGAAGGTGCTGGACTCGCTGCCCTGGCGCGAGCGCAGGGTGATCGAGCTGCGCTACGGCCTGGGCGACAAGGGGCCGATGACCCTGGAGGACATCGGCCACGAGGTCGGAGTGACCCGCGAACGAGTGCGCCAGATCGAGTCGAAGACGCTGGCGATGCTGAAGTCCTCGGGCGGAGCGGACCGCCTCGCGGGGACGGCCGACGAAGCCTGAGGAGCTAGCCTTCCGTCCGGCACCCGAACTAGTGTTCGGGTGGTGGAGGCGGCGATTCTCGAGTCCTACCTGAGGCGGGGGCTCTCCCTGGAGGCCATAGGCAGGCTGACCGGACGGCATCCATCGACCGTCGGCTACTGGGTCAAGCAGCACGGGCTCGCGGCCGTTCATCGGAACCGCCATGCGCCGAGGGGAGGGATCGATCGGGACACACTTGCGGCGTTGGTCGAGGAGGGGCTCTCTACACGCGAGATTGCGGAGCGGATTGGCTTCAGTCAGTCCACAGTGCGTCACTGGCTCCGCAAGCACGGCCTCCGTACGCACCGGGCGCGGCGCGACAACTCAGGAGGCGTTCGCGGCGTTCACCCCGACCGTGTTCCTCTCGACTGCGCCAGGCACGGTGTCACCGACTTCTGGCTGGAAGCGCGCGGCATCTACCGGTGCCTGCGCTGCCGCTCGGAGGCGGTCGCCCGCAGGCGCCGACGGCTCAAGGAGATCCTGGTGGCCGAAGCCGGCGGGGCGTGCTGCATCTGCGGGTACGACCGGCACATCGGGGCTCTGCAGTTCCACCATCGCGCTGACGAAGTGAAGGAATTCGGCCTGTCGGACCGGGGCTTGACTCGTTCGCTAGAGGCTGTGCGCGCCGAGGCTTCGAAGTGCGTTCTGCTGTGCGCCAGCTGCCATTCGGAGGTGGAGGCAGGTATCGTCAAAGTGACGTGACGGCGCTACCGTGTCCGCGGTAGCACGAACGGGATATCACGGTCCGGGGTAGCTCAACTGGCAGCAGCGCTCGACTGTTAATCGAGAGGTTGTGGGTTCGATTCCCACCCCCGGAGTTTGAAGCTTGAAGGAGCCGCCGTTGGGCGGCTTCTTTGGGCTCTACGGCAGGCGGGCCGTTGCCCTGGTTCCCAGCGCGGCTGCTGCCATCAGCAGGACGATTCCTCCCGCCGCGAAGGCGGCTGTGATCTCGCGTTGCTCCTCTTCGGTCGCCACTCGGGAGCCCAGGTCTTCGTAGAGGCCGCCCAGCTCGTCGGCGTCGTCGACCTCGAAGGCGCGGCCGCCTGATAGCTCGGCGATGCGCCTCATTGCCTCGGGGTCGGGTGGCACCGGGATGAGCGTTCCGTCGGGTGTGGTGATCGTCGCCGTGCGCGTGCCCAGCGCCACCGTGTGGATCGGGATCCCCCTTCGGCCCGCCTGGCGGGCCACCGGGATGGGGTCGCGACCGGTGGTGGTCTCGCCGTCCGAGAGCAGCAGGAT
>JBOGXT010000765.1:0-6981 GCA_050694635.1 Thermoleophilaceae bacterium | reverse complement strand
CGCTCGCAGTTCGTCCGTGCGAGAGGACGAGAGCTAGTCTCGGTCGCGTGGGTCGGCAGCTTCGGCTTCTGTGTCATCCGTTTCACAACGGGCTGAAGGGTGTGGACATGGGTGCCGGGCCGCTGCGTCTGATCGGTGATTCGGCGATCCCCGGCGAGCTGCGGGCCCAGGGATGGGAGCTCCGGATCGAGACGATCGAGACGCCCGACCCGGCCGACCCAGAGATCGTGCGCGTGGCGGAGGGAGACCGCCGGCTGACGCGGCGCGTGCGGGCCGCCGACGACGACGGGGCGTTTCCCTGGTGCTCGCGGGCAATTGCAACAGCTGCCTAGGCACCGTCGCCGGGCTCGGGACCGACCCCTTGGACTAGCCCCCCCGAGCGCCGAGACCGGCTCCCCTTCGCGCGCACCCGGCAGCCTGGCGCGCACCGACACGCCTGGAAGGGCAGGCCACGGCTCATCGAGAGAATCGCTCCGCCGGGGTTCTTAGGATCGTCGAATGGCGGAGTCGCGGTCGCGACTGTCGGCGGACAACACGACGCTGCTGCTCGGCGTGGTCACGATCGTGAGTGGCTTCGCCACGGGGTTGTTCTCCGACCTTCGCTCCCCGGGACAGGTCATTGGCCTCGTGGCGTTCGCTGCGTGGGTCATGGCCATCGGCCTCATCCTCTGGGGCCCCGAGTCAAGAACATGGGCCCGCTGGATAACTGGGGTTGCATTCGTCCTGACCGCCGCCCTCCTTGTCTATGCCTTCGTGACGGGCCCGCGGCTCAGCTCGCGGACTCTCGTGCTCACTCCAAACGGCCTGCAGGTCATCGATGCGGCGTGTCCAGGCGCCGTGGACGGGTCCGAGGTCGCGGCCCGCGTTGCGCTCAATCAGCTCAGCGACCAGTTCGTGCACATCGAAATCATCGAGGCACGGTGCGACCGGGCCAACGAAGACATTCGGATCCGATCTGAGGACCTGCGAGGTGTTCTTCCGGCCCCGTGAGGGGGAAGCCGGGCCGGAGGCGGATGCCGCCCAATGTGCGAAACGCGGGCTCGGTCAGGCTAGGCCGCGCGACACGGGCTCGCATGGGAGAGTCGATAGCTTTGGCCCGATGCCCGGAGGAAGCGAGTTCGCGGCGCGCGTCTACGCGGCGGTCAACGCGCGCGACCGCGGGGCCATCAAGGCGCTGAGCGCCCCCGACATCGTTGTCGGGACCACGGTCGAGGCCTATCGCGGCGCCGAGGCTCTGCTCGAGTGGCTGGACGAGGGCGACGACGCCTTCGACGACTTCACCGTCGAGCTGCTCGAGGTCGAGGAGCTCGCCGGACACGTCGTGGCATCGATGCGCCAGCGAGGCCGCGGGAAGGCGAGTGGCGCCGAGGTGGACCACCGCTTCACCCACGTCTGGACCCTCCGTGACGGCAAGGCGATAAGGCTGCAGTCGTTCGCGCACCGCGACGACGCCGTTCGCTACGCCCAGCGAGGCGGGGGCGCCTGAGGCGCCCGCTAGGCGCTAGGGTGCGTCTTGCTGCGGCGCGATCCCCGCCCCGCCGGCGTGAGCCGCCCGCAGCGTCAGCCACCTACAAGGAGGTCTTGGCGATGGTGAAGCCCGTCCCGGATGGATATCCGCGGCTGATGCCCTACCTGATCGTCGACGGCGCCGGCGCCGCGATCGATTTCTACTGCTCGGTGCTCGGCGCCACCGAGCGCATGCGCATGCCCGCACCCGGGGACAAGGTCGGGCACGCCGAGCTCGAGATCGGCGACTCGCTGATCATGCTCGCCGACGAGTCGCCGGAGATGGACGCACGCAGCCCGCGATCCGTCGGAGGTACGCCGGTATCGCTCTACGTCTACGTCGACGACGTCGATAGCGTCTTCGACCGTGCCGTCCAGGCTGGTGCCAAGCCGCTCCAGCCGATAGAGGACAAGTTCTACGGCGATCGCTCGGGTCAGTTCGAGGATCCCTTCGGCCATCAGTGGGGCGTCGCCACGCACGTCGAGGACGTGCCACCGGACGAGATGTCCAAGCGGATGGCGGCGATGTCCGCCGGTTAGGGCTGAGCGCGCCTACGTCGCGCCGCGCCCGCGCGAGACCGCGATCTCGCCGGTTCTGACCATCTCGATCAGCCCGAACGGGCGGACCATCTGCTCGAACGCCTCGATCTTGTCGTCGGTGCCGGTGACCTCGACGGTCACCGAGCGCTTCGAGACGTCCACGGTCCTGCCGCGGAAGATCTCCGTGAACTGCATCACCTGGGCGCGCGAGTCCCCGTCCTGGCACGAGACCTTGAACAGGGCCAGCTCGCGGGCCACCGTCTCGGACGGCTCGAGGTCGCGGATCTTGATCACGTGGACGAGCTTGTGTAGCTGCTTCGTGACCTGGTCGATCGGATGGGCCGCGCCGTCCACGGTCAGCGTGATGCGAGAGATCGACGTGTCGTCGGTGGCGCCCACGGCGAGCGAGTCGATGTTGAAGCCACGCCGGGCGAACAGCCCCGCGATGCGGGCCAGCACGCCGGGCTTGTTCTCGACCAGGATGGACAGGACGTGCTTGCGGCCGGTGCGGATCCCGCCGCTCGCCTCCAGGTCCTCGAGGTTCAGGATCTCCTTGGTGCCGGGCTCACCCATCGCTCAGCCCACCTCGGTCGGATAGACCAGCCGGCGAAAACCGAGTATCCCGAGGACGCAGGGAGCGGACAAGGCTCTGCCTGTCCGCGACCGAGGACGACGGGAGACGAAGGTTTGCAGCCGGGTGGTCATCCGACCATGTCCCGAGCGGCCTGTCCCGCCGGGATCATCGGGTAGCAGTTCTCTTCCTTCGTCACGCGCACGTCCACCAGCACGGGGCCCTCCTCGGCGAGCGCGGAGCGGAAGGCGTCCTTCAGCTCGGTCTTGTCGGTCACCACCATTCCCTTGGCGCCGAAGGCCTCGGCCAGCTTCACCCAGTCGGGGCTCGCCCCCATCTCCACCGCCGAGTAGCGCTTGTCCCAGAACAGCTCCTGCCACTGGCGCACCATGCCCAGGTAGCCGTTGTTCATCAGGAACACCTTCACAGGCACCTGCTCGGTGACGCAGGTGGCGAGCTCCTGGACGTTCATTATCAGCGAGCCGTCGCCGGCCAGGCAGACGACGTCCTGGTCGGGGCAGGCCACCTTCGCGCCCATCGCCGACGGCAGCCCGAAGCCCATCGTGCCGAGGCCGCCCGAGTTGATCCACTGCCGCGGGCGGGTGAAGCCGTAGTACTGCGCCGCCCACATCTGGTGCTGGCCGACGTCGGAGGTGACGATGGCCTCGCCGCCGGTGGCCTCGAACATCGCCTCGACCATGAACTGCGGCTTGATCTCCGAGTCGGGGCTGTCGTCGTAGCGCAGCGGGTGCTTCTCCTGCCAGCCCATGATGCGCTGCCACCAGCCCTCGAGCCGCGCCGGGTCGGCCGACAGCGCCCGGTACTCGGCGGTCAGCTTGGGGAGGATGTTCGCGGCGTCGCCGACGATCGGGATGTGCGCAGGCACGTTCTTCGAGATCTCCGCCGGGTCGATGTCGATGTGGATGAACTTCGCGCGCGGCGCGAACTCGGACAGCTTGCCGGTCACGCGGTCGTCGAAGCGCGCGCCGACGGCCACGATCAGGTCCGCCTCGTCCATCGCGTAGTTGGCCGCGCGGGTCCCGTGCATGCCGAGCATCCCGAGCCACTGGTCGTGGTCGGCACCGAACGCGCCGAGGCCCATCAGCGTGCAGGTGACGGGCAGCTTGTCGGACAGGCAGAGGTCGCGAAACTCGGGGGCGGCGTTTGCGTTGACGATCCCGCCGCCGCCGTAGATCACAGGGCGCCGCGAGTTCGCGAGCGCCTTGGCGGCCAGCCGGATCTGCTTGGCGTTCCCGTCCGTAGTGGGCTGGTAGCCCGGCAGGTGCACCTGCGTGACCGGCTCGTACGGGATGTCGGCGCGCGAGAGGTCCTGCGGAACGTCCACCAGCACCGGGCCGGGGCGGCCGGTGGAGGCGACGTGGAAGGCCTCGTGGATCGCCTTTGGGATGTCGCGCGGGTCCTGGATCAGGATCGAGTGCTTGACGATCGGCATCGTGATGCCGGAGATGTCGGCCTCCTGGAAGCCGTCGGTGCCGATCAGCTCGGTACGGACCTGGCCCGTGAGGAACACCGTCGGCACGCTGTCCATCACGGCGTCGGCGATGCAGGTGACCAGGTTCGTGGCGCCGGGGCCGCTCGTAGCGAGGGCCACCCCCACCCGGCCCGAGGCCTTGGCGTAGCCCTCGGCCGCGTGGCCGGCGCCCTGCTCGTGGCGGCACTGCACGTGGCGGATGCCGGCGTCGTAGAGCGCGTCGTAAGTGGGCAGGTTGGCGCCGCCGGGGATCCCGAATACGTGCTCGACGCCCTCGGCCTTGAGGCATTCCATGATGGCGTCGACGGCTCGCATGACGGCGCGGGCTCCTTCGTCAGGGTTGGCCAGCCTGGCCGGGTGGCCAGGAGGAGGCAGTGTACTCGGCCGGCCACTCCAGATCACGGCCGCAGCGCATGCAGACCTGGTCGTGCAGCGGCACGACCTTGCCGCACTCGGGGCAGCTGCGCACCGGCTCGCCGCGCTCCGAGCGGTAGAGCACGGCCGCGAGCGTGCCCAGCAGCGGCAGCACGAGCCCGACCACGAACCAGATCCAGAACGAGCTGCCCTTGAGCCGGCCGATCACCCCGGCCGAGAGGCCGCAGAAAAACGCGAGTACGACGAACTCCAAGGGCGCGCGCTAGGTCCGGCGCAGCACGCCGAGCGCCCAGATCCCGGCGATCACGGCGAGCACAAGCACCGCGATCCAGGCAACGGCCGCGACGAACCCGATCACGACCTTGAAGAGGATGTAGGCGGCCACGAGAAGCACCGCGATGGCGATGATCTTGCGGCCGACATCCGAGGCCATCTGTCCCATATCTAGAAGTGTGGCAGAGCGCGCCGGGCGCAAGCGACCGGCTCGGCTGGGCGCGCAGCGATTCTTTCCTTCTACAGGAGGCGAGGGGGGCGGGTCGGCAGGTAGCGATCCAGGCCCGGCAGCGGCACAGAGCACATCACCCAGCTGGGCCAGTAGACCTGGAAGCCGAGCCTCCGCAACCGGTCGAGCAGCCACCACGAGTCGGTCGTGCAGAAGACGCCGAAGGTCTCGGGCTCGCGCTGCTTGGCCACCCGGTCGAGGGCCGCCAGCACCACCGGCACCAGGTGCTTGGCCTCCTCGCCGACCGCCGGGCCGATCTCGCCGTCCGAGCTGACCCAGCACAGCGCGACCGCCTCGGCTCGCCCCCCGTCCACCATGGCCAGGCACATGCGGGTGCGGCCGAAGAACTCGTGCAGCCGCGGGCGCTCGTGGCCGATCGCCGGCGGCTCGAGTCGCTTCCACTCCGCCACCGCGCGCTCCGGGGTCAGCGCGTGCACGGCGGGCTCGGCGGCGTCGAGCTCGAGCGAGCGCCGCTCCATGTACCGGTCGGCGCGGTGGCGCAGGTGCCAGTGGCCGCTCACCGGCATCACGCCGAACTCGGTGTACAGGCTGAGGTCCGCCGGCGTGCCGAGCCCGAGTACCACCCGCCCGAGCTCGCGGGTCGGCGACTCGGGCCAGCAGCGCTCCAGCAGCGCCCGCCCGACGCCACGGCCGGCGTGCGACGGGGCCACCCACAGCTCGGTCAGCTCGTCCATCGCACCGAAGCGGGCCACGCGCGCGTAGCCGACGAGCTCGTCGCCGTCCTCGCAGATCACGTAGCAGCCGTCGGGCTGGGCGGCGATGAACTCGAGCAGCGGCCGCTCGCGCTCCCACCGCTCGCTCAGGTCAAGCTCCTCTCGGTGGTGATCCTCCCGCAGCAGGCCGCGCTGCTTGCGCGACAGGTCCCAGGCCGCCTCGCCGAGCTCGAACGTCGCGCGCAGGTCCGCCGGGCGCCCCTCGCGGAAGGCGAGCACGCTCACGGCTCGCCGCCGGCGATGACAACCTCGAACGCCACTAGGGGCGCGCCGCGCGCCGCGCCTCGTCCAGGGCCGGCCGCATGCGCTCGGGGAGGCGGCGCCTCACCCGCCACGGTGCGCCGGCGAAGGCGTGGTTGGCCACGGTCGCGAAGCCCGTCTCGTCCACACGCAGGGCGAGCAGCAGGTGGGCGATGCGATCGGAGGGCGGCAGCTCGGGCTCGGTCGTGCGGACGCAGTAGCAGTGCACGCGACGTGCCTTCGGCGTCACGAGCAGCGCGCCGGCCTCGCCCACCAGCCAGACGCCCAGCTCGCCACGCTCGGGCGCGAGGCCGGTGCGGCGCTGGAGGTCGCGCTCGTCGTGCCCGAGCAGGTCTCCCAGGAGGCCCTGCGCGGTGGGCTCCGCGCCCTCGTTGCGGGGCCCCTTCGGGCGCACCACGCTGGCGCCGCGGAAGGCGTACAGCTCCGGGATGATCCAGGCGTGCGCGAGCGCCACCAGCGCCACCGGCGCGGCGAGCGGCTCGAGCCACAGCATCCCGGCGCCCGCGATTACGAACGGCACCGTGTAGAGCAGCGTCCAGGCTTGCCAGATGCGGCCCCAGCGCGCGAGCCAGCGGGCGTCCGTGCGCGTCCGCCAGGGGACGGTGGCGAGCTCGGGGAGGGCCTGCTCGGCGGCCACGGGGGCGACTAGCCGCCCGCGATCGGCCGCCGCATGATCACGAGATCGGCCTCGCGGGGCAGCTCGCGTACGTGCGTGGCCTTGCCGGGCCCGTCCGGCACCGTGCCGATCCAGCCGAGCTCCGTCTGCGAGCGAAACTCCTCGACCGCCCCGGCGAAGGCTTGGTCGTCCGCTTCGGTCCATTCCGCCAGCGTCGTGTGTCCCGTGCCGTCCATCCGGATCAGTCGCGCCATGCCGGCTCCTCCTCCTGGTCGTTCGCGGGCCAAGGATACGCCTGCATGCCCCTCCCCTTCCCGGGTAGTTACACACAATGACTGCAAGAAACAGAGCGAACCGAGCCGGACGCCGCCGGGGCGGAGGCCG
>JBOGXT010000764.1:0-3962 GCA_050694635.1 Thermoleophilaceae bacterium | reverse complement strand
GGTCCCGGCGCTCCCGACGACGGCGACGCTGCCTTCGGTGCCGGCGCTACCGATGGCCGCCGCGGCGCCGCCCCGGCCGCTCATGCTTCCGCGAAGTACTTCGCGGCCATCTGGTCCACCGTGTTTTTGGTCCGCATCGTCATGACCCCGAGCAGTTTTTATTCGTCTCTCCCAGGACGCCGGCTTCACGCTCGCACAGATCGCGGAGTTGCTCGCCGCCCGGGGCCGGGTACGCCGAGGCTAGGGTCAGCTGGCCGAGCGCAAGATTGCGGCGCTCGACGCTCGCATCGCCGACACGCAGCGAGCAATCCCTTCACGGCGACAACGTGCTTCGCGCTTCTGCTCTCGCGTCGTTGCGAGCGTCTCCGTGATCGAGGCGCAGACGATCGCGACGGACGACGCCCAGCAGCCCAGCCCAGCTGCGAGCAGACGCGTGCTTCCCCATGAAAGGGAGAGCTTCCACGGGGAGCGCAGGCGACTTGTGGATGAGCCTAGACGTTCGCAGAGGTCGCGTTCGTTGTCGCCAACCGGGTCTCGGTGATCTTCCTCCGAACGGCGCGCGAGCTCGCCCCCTCCGCGTGGCGAACACCGCGGCGGATGCGCACTGACAAGGTTCGGGCCGGGCTGCTCCGGCGCCGAGTCGCCGACGAGGCTGCGGCTACCGCGCGGCGCGCCCCAAGGCGATTCCGCTCAGCACGTCACGGACGATCCGGTCGGCGACCAGGGCGGTCCGGTCGGCGAGGCCGGTCGGCGCGACCTCGACGACGTCCACCCCGACCAGCTGGAGCTGGGCGGCGACGGTCCGGCAGGCGGAGAAAAGCTCCGAGGGCGTCATCCCGCCCGGCTCGGGGGTTCCCGTCCCGGGTGCGAACGCGGGGTCGAGGACGTCGATGTCGACGGTGAGGAAGGCGGGCCCTTCACCGACGATCTCGACCGCCCGCTCGACGACCCGGTCGATGCCCAGGCGGGTTACCTCGGGCATGAGCAAGCTGGTGATCCCGCGCTCCGCCTGCCAGCGGAACTCGGCCTCTTCGGGCCACCAGCCGCGCAGTCCGATCTGGACGTAACGCTCCGGGGTCACGTGCCCCTGCTCGACGAGCCGGTACATCGGGGTGCCGTGCGAGAGCTCTTGGCCGTAGAGGGTCGCCGCCGAGTCGGTGTGTGCGTCGAAGTGGATGAGGCCGAGGGGTCCGTGGACGGCGGCGCAGGCCCGTATGTCGGGCTCCGTGATCGAATGGTCACCGCCGAGAACGATGGGGATCGCCCCGGCTCTGGCCACCTCGCCGACCGTGTCCTCGATCGCCCGGTGAGATGCGGCCGCGTCGGTGGGCACCACGGGGGCGTCGCCGTAGTCGATGACGCGCAGGGACTCCGACCAGTCCAGGCGCGTCTCGAGGTGGTATGCCGTCGTGGGGTTGGCGGCGCGGATCGCACGCGGGCCTAAGCGCGTCCCGGGCGAGCTGGTGACGAGGTGATCCATAGGCGCGCCGACCACGGCGACGTCCACACCTTCCAACTCCGCAGCATCCTCGGTGTACGGAAGCTCGGCGAATGTCAGGAGGCCCGCCCAGGATGCCTTCCAGTCGTGGCCGTGGTAGCGGCGCCAGCGCTCAGTCGGATCGAGCACGGCGGGACTCTACCCGCCTCGCTATCCGCACGTGCGAGCAGCCTTCTCGTCCGAGTGGGCGTGTCTGCGATCAAGGGCGCGACGCCCGCTGCGGACGAGGAGCGGCAGCGTCGGCGCGCGGTGCTCAGATGCCTCCTCTTGAGTGAATGCGACCGCGGGGGCGGTATCGGCAACCAGGCGCTTGGGCTTAGGTTCCCGGGTCGGCACCTGTGCCATTGCCGACGGGGATCGCGGTGCGGCCCTCGTGGTGGCTCAGGCGTCGAGCCCGCGTACGCGGAAGCGGCGCCACCGCGCGTTGTTGCCCTGCCCGTCGAGCGAGCGGCTGCGACCGTCCCGGATCGGCAGCATCGTCCAGATCCCGAACCCGATGCGGGGCGCGTTCGGGGATCAAGGTGCCGTGCGCCTCGTACACCGTGCGGCCGTCGACGCGCCAGGCCGCGGTCGATCGGCTCCGGTCGAGCGTGATCTGGCACGCGCGCAGCCGGGTGAAGTCGTCGTCGAAGTCCTCGTAGGGCGACTCGACCACGTGGTAGAACGGCTCGCCCGCTCCGCCACCGCCCAAGCCCAGCTGCTCGTGCAGCGCGAACACCCGGGTGGAGGTGCCGCAGACGGCGAACACGCGCTTGCTCACGTCGAGGTCGAAGACGTGGAAGGCGGCCATTCCCCGACGGAAGTCCTCCGGTTCCCCGCCGATGTTCTTGACCGCCAGGTCGACGGCGAACGTCGCGGGCCGATCCGGCGCCAGCTCGAACCGGCGCGTCGAGAAGGTGAGGTACTTGGGGCTGTCGGCGGACTGAAACCTGTGGTGCGACAGCGAGAAGCGCGGAATCGTCACTCGCACCTCGCCCGCGCCGACGGCCAGCTCCGCGTTGGGGTCCAGCGGGATGTGCTCGCCGCCCGTCGGGAGCGGCAGGCGCGCCGGGCCCCAGCGCGCAGCGTCGAGCTCCAGCCCCCCGAGCTCGTCGTAGGGGACGAAGCCGTCGCCGGCGGCGGCCGGGACCTGCGTCTCAGGCGTCACGGCATCCGCCCCCAGAGCAGATCGACGCCGGCTCTCGGGGGTGATGAAGGTTCCGAATTCGAGTTCGTGTCCGTAGTCAGGCATCGCTTCCTCCTCACGTGGTTGCGAGCGACACCCCGCCCGGATGAAGCGGGCTGTCGCTGGTGGTCATCGCCCCGCCCTTACGCCGCGTGCGGCTGGCTGGGGCCATTGTGCTCCCGGGCGACCAGACGACCGCTGAGGACGGCCCCCAGGCCGCCGAGGATCCCTGCGCCGAGTGCGCCCAGAGCCCAGCCGGTGCCGGCCAGGGTCAAGTCCGTTCTGCTGTTCCCTGTAGCATGCTGTACCGGTACAGATGAGGTCAACCGAGCTTGCAGCGCGTCTGGCGGGTGATGTCGCGGCTGGGCGGTGGTCGGAGGGACAGGCTCTTCCGGGTGTCCGGGTGTTGGCGCGCCAGGTCGACTGCTCGGCGGGAACCGCCGCTCGTGCCTGTGCGCTGCTGCGAGACGCGGGTGTGCTGGCCGGGACTCCGAGGTCGCGGTTCGTCGTGGCTTCGGGCGGTGCTGCGCGGGCGGCGGGTTGGCGCCCGGACGGGGTGGCTCTTCGGCTGGCGGGCAGCGACGATCCCGCGCTGGATCTGCTGGTCCGAGCGGCCGCGGGGTCGGTGTCGGTCGTGCCGGGCCCGCGCGGGAGCGTGAACGGCATCGTCCAGCTCGCGCGCGGCACGGCCGACGCCGCCGCGCTGCATCTGCTGGACGCGGCGAGCGGGCGCTGGAACGACCCGCTCGTGCGCGGCGCGCTCGGCGGCGAAGCGGTGCAGCTCGTCCATCTGTGGAGACGCGAGCAGGGCCTGGTGCTCGCACGGGGGAATCCTCACGGCATCAGGGGCGTGGAGGACCTCGGGCGCCGGCGGATCGCGTGGCGGCCTCCCGGCACCGGCTCGCGGCTGCTCTTGGAGCGCCTAATGCGGCTGGCCGGTTGCGAGCCGCGTCCTGAGCGTGGGGAGCCGGTCGAGTCGCATCTGGCCGTCGCGGCCGCGGTGGCTACGGGAGCGGCGGACGCCGGGCTCGCTGTGCGGGCTGTGGCCGAGTCGGCCGGGTTGGAGTGGGTGCCGGTGGCGAGCGAGCCATTCGAGGTCGCGCTCGACCCGGCGGCGCGCGCCGCCGCGGAGCCGCTGCTCGAGACGCTGGCGAGCTCGAGCACGCAGTCTCGGCTGGCGGCTATGCCGGGCTACGACCTGTCGATGAGCGGCCACGCGCGGGTCGCGGCGTGACGTCTGCACGACCGCGCGCCGTCGCGGCGGTCGCCGCGGTCGGCATCGCGCTGGCGGCCGCCGGC
>JBOGXT010000763.1:0-4531 GCA_050694635.1 Thermoleophilaceae bacterium | reverse complement strand
CCCCGGTGGGCTCGAGCAGGCCGCGCCGCTCGAGCACCCGACGCAGGTTGGTGGGATCGACGGGGTAGCCGAGCGCCGCGCTGTAGATCGCGCTGAGCTCCGAGATCGAGAAGCAGTCGGGTGCGAGCGCAAAGCCGATGTTGGTGTAGGAGAGCTTGGCCCGAAGGCGCTCGCGGCCGGCGAGCACGATCGCACGGTGGTCGAAGGCGACACGGCCGGGGAGATCGTCGACCGGATGCCAGGCGGTGTCGGAAGGAAGCGCCGGGTCGAGGCCGAGTGGCACGAGGCCGAGATAGGCGGTGGCGAGCTGCCACTCGTCGGGATGTCGGGTGGGGTCGCTGAGGGTCTCGAGCTGCTCGAGCCAGGACAGCTCGGCCACGTCGACCTTGCGAGCGAGATGGGCCCGAATCGACTGCTCGAGATCGAGCCCCGGGCCGTGGTAGCCACCGGGCAGGGACCAAGCCCCGCTGAACGGATCCCGGGCGCGCTGCCAAAGAAGCACGGAAAGGCGTCCCTCCCTCACCTGGAGGACGACGGCGAGGGTGACGTGCGTGGGGGAGACGCCCGTCGCGCCCGACGCGACCGGCGCCCCCGGCGCCCCGGGTGTCCCGGGCGCATCGACGACGGCACCCAAGTCCCCCGCGTCGGCACCCACCGGCCCCTTCGCCGGGCGGGTTTTCGACTCTGAGTCGGAGACCGTGCTATCCTTCGCGGACATCGGTTATCGATCATAGGTCAAAAACTTGCCCGTGTGTTACCTGCACGTGTTCCGCCAGACTGAGTTCGCGGAGGTCCGGTCCACATGAAGCCCATCGAGCTGCCCACCCTCACGCCGATCGCCGATCCGCCCCTGCCCGCCGGTCCCGTGCTCGATCCTGACCGGGTCGCCCGTCTGCAGGACGAGGTGCGGGCGCTCGCCCGGGAGCGCAACGCGGTCATCCTCGCCCACAACTACCAGGTGCCCGAGGTGCAGGACGTGGCCGACTTCGTCGGCGACTCGCTGGGCCTCTCCCGCAAGGCGGCGGCCGCCGACGCCGACGTAATCGCCTTCTGCGGCGTCCACTTCATGGCCGAGACGGCCTCGATCCTGAGCCCGGACAAGATCGTTCTCCTTCCCGACCTCGATGCGGGTTGCTCCCTCGCCGACTCCATCACCGCCGACCAGCTCCGGGCCTGGAAGGACCAGCACCCCGGCGCGATCGTCGTCATGTACGTGAACACCACCGCCGAGGTCAAGGCGGAGACCGACTACTGCTGCACGTCTTCGAACGCGGTTCGGGTGGTGGAGCACATCCGCCGCGAGCACGGCGACGACGTCGAGATCCTGTTTGGCCCCGACATGTGGCTGGGCGCCTACGTCGAGCGGGTGACCGGCCGGCGCATGAAGGTCTGGGACGGCGAGTGCCACGTACACGCCGGCATCCGTCCGCGCGACATCTCCGCCGTTCGCGCCGCCCACCCGAGCGCCGAGTTCATGATCCACCCGGAATGTGGCTGCACGACGCAGGTCATGGAGTACGTGGCCGCCGGCGACGTCGACCCCGAGCGCACCCACATGCTCTCCACGGGCGGCATGCTCGACTTCGCCCGCGAATCCGACGCGGATACCTTCATCGTGGCCACCGAGACCGGCATGCTGCATCCGCTGGCCAAGGAGAACCCTTCGAAGTCCTTCATCCCGGCGAACCGCGCCGCGGCGTGCCGGTACATGAAGATGATCACGCTGCCGAAGCTGCACGCCACCCTCGGCGACCTGGACCCCCAGGTGAAGGTCGATCCCGACCTCGCCGACCGCGCCCGGCTCCCGATCGAGCGCATGGTGGCGATCGGCCCGTAGCACTCGGCGATCGTCCCGTAACACTCGGACCCACCCGGCACCCGTAAGCAGCGAGCTGGCGGACGGCGCCGAAACCTAGCCTTCGGTCAAGTGTCCAAGCAACTCGTGCCCCTCGTTGCCGTCGTTCTGCTCGCGATGCTCGCCGCGTCGGCCGGCGCCAAAGCGGTCGCCGACCCCGCCGTAGACGCTCCCGTCGCGACCCACCCCGCGGCCCCCGGCCCCGCCGCCCCCGACCCCATCGACCACTCCCAGCCGCCCGCCCCAGACGGCACCCCCGTCTGCGCCGAGTGGGTCCACGACCGGCACACGGTCGAGCGCGGCGGACGCTCCTGGCCCACCTGGCACCCGCCCCGCGACCGAAGGTACGGCTGCGCCTTCGGCCACGAGCACGGCTCGAACCCCCGCGCCTTCCGCCACTTCCGCCGCGCCGCCATGCCCGCCTTCGGGCCCATCGGCACATACGCCGGCAGCGACGAGGCGCACGCCGGCTTCAAGGTCTTCGTCGCGAACGAGGACCGCCAGGGCCTCGCCTGGATGGTCGTGCTTCACCAGGGCTCTGGATCGCCCCGGCGCGGCGGCGTGCGCTTCCACTCGCTCGAGACCTGGCTGTTCCGGAACGGGCACGGCGGCCGGCTGGCCGCCCACACACGCACGATGGCCGACTTCGGCGAGGCGATCCCGAACTGCCCCGGCGCCCGCCGCGCGCGCAGCATGCGGCTGCTTCCCAGCCCGCACTGCGAGAACGTCTACGAGGAGTGGGCCACGACGCTTGACGTGGGCGGCGTCTTCCGCGCCAGCCCAGCGTTCGGCATCGACAACGCCATCACGCAGTTCGACCCGGCCGACCCCGAGCGGGTCGTCTTCAACAAGTCGATCGCCTGCGGCCCGCACGACCCGGCCGGCTGGGACTCCTACTGCAAAGGCGACAAGCGCGCCCTGCTCCACCCGCGATGGGTCGCGCGAAACCCCGGCCGCTCGCGCTTCCGCACGGACGCCCACGGCCGCCGCGCCACCTCCGGGCTCCTCCAGGTCGTCGCCCGCCGCATCCGCATCGATCGGTCCGACGAGTGCTGCGGCGCCGAGAACCGCTTCGACATGGAGCGCCCGAGCGACGGCGGCATCTACCGGGCCGCCCGCGGCCGCGGGCCGGGGAACTTCGAGTTCCCCGGCTACTGCGTGATCCGCTCGAACTAGTGACACGGCGAGCGCCCGGGAGGCGGCCTCGCGCGCGGGCGGCGGCGGCTCCCGCGGACGGTAGCCTGCCGCCCGTGCAGGTCCTCTACCCAGAGCGCCGCTCGACCTCTCCCTCGGAGCTGGCCTCGGGCCTGCGCTTCGGCGAGAGGGCCCCGTCGGACCGCCCCTACCTCGCCCTCAACATGGTCTCGAGCCTCGACGGCAGGGCCACGATCGACTGGCGCACCAAGGGGCTGTCCACCGAGCTCGACCGCCAGCTCTTCCATCACCTGCGCACCCAGGCCGACGCCGTGATGGTGGGGGCCGGCACGGTCCGCATCGAGCGCTACGGGCGCATGGCCAAGTCCGACGAGCTGCGCGACAAGCGGGAGAAGGAGGGCCTCGCCCGCGATCCCCTGGCGGTCGTCGTGAGCGCCCGCCTCGACCTGCCCGCCGACCTGCCGCTCCTGAACGAGCCCGAGCAGCGCGTCCTCGTCGCGACCGGCTCGGACGCGACCCTGCCCGGACTCGGCGAACAGGTCGAGTACGCCCGCGTCGGCGACGACCTGCCGCTCCTGATGGCGCGGCTGCGCGAGGACCACGGCATGCGCTCGGTGCTGTGCGAGGGCGGGCCCACGCTCAACTCCCACCTGTTGGCCGCCGGCCTCGTGGACGAGCTGTTCCTGACGCTCAACCCCAAGCTGGCGGGCGGCGCGGCGGCCCTCACGATCGTGGCCGGCCGCGAGCTCGTGGAGCCGGCGGAGCTTCGGCTGATGACCGTCGCCGAGGGCGGCGGCGACCTCTTCACGCGCTGGCGGGTGGTGCAGAAACCCTTGCACCCGTAGGGTTTCCGTCGGCCCATCCGCTACTAATGGACGGCCCGATGGCGACCGCGAGGACAGAGCCAGAGCGCCAGCGCGCGCCCGCAACCGGCGTGCCGACGGTGGAATTCCGCGACGTGACCAAGATCTACGACGGCGGGTCCGTCGGCCTCGAGGGCGCCACGTTGCGGATCGGCCGCGGCGAGTTCGTCTTCCTCGTCGGGCCGACCGGCTGCGGCAAGTCCACCTGCATCCGGCTGCTGATGAAGGAGCTCGATCCGAGCAAGGGCGAGATCCACATCGCCGGACGCGCGCTTGGCGAGATCCCGCGGAGCCGCCTGCCGTACCTGCGCCGCAACATCGGCGTCGTCTTCCAGGACTACAAGCTCCTGCCCAACCGCACCGTCTACGACAACGTCGCCTACTCGCTGCAGGTGATCGGTGAGGCGCGCCAGGAGATCCGCCGCAAGGTGCCGGACATCCTGCGCCTTGTCGGGCTCTCCACCAAGCTGCACAACTTCCCCGACGAGCTGTCGGGCGGCGAGCAGCAGCGCGTGTCGATCGCGCGGGCGGTCGTGAACCACCCGCCGCTGCTGCTGGCCGACGAGCCGACCGGCAACCTCGACCCCGAGACGTCGATCGGGATCATGCAGCTGATCTACCGGATCAACCGCACCGGCACGACCGTCGTCGTGGCCAC
>JBOGXT010000762.1:0-10630 GCA_050694635.1 Thermoleophilaceae bacterium | reverse complement strand
GGCGAGCAGCTCGTGGACGACGGCGTCGGTGGAGAGCGTGGCGGCGCCGAGCTCGCCGATCAGGCGCAGCGCCTCGGACTTGCCGGCGCCAAGCCCGCCCGTCAGCCCCACGAACGGGGCCACGGCTATTCCGCGGGCTGCTCGGAGGGAGCGGCGGAAGCGGACTCCTCGGAGGCGGGCTCGTCGGAGTCGGGCGAGTCGTCGCCGGCGGAATCGGGCGAGTCGTCGGCGGACGAAGCGGACTCGTCGGCCGTGATTGCGGTCGTATCGTCCGCGGCGCGAGCGTCGGCGGCGGGAGCGGCCTCGTCGGCCGCGGCCGCGGGAGCCTCGTCGGCGGGTGCCGGCGGCTCTTCGGCGACTGTCGCCGGCTCGTCCAGCGGCGGTGCCTCTTCGGCGGGTGCCCCGAAGTCCGCCACCGCGGCTCGAAGGTCCTCCGCTCCGCTCACCTGCGGGCCGGCGAAGACGTCCTCGGACAGGCCAAGGTCGGGCACGTCGCCGATGTCCTCGGTCGCCCCCTGGGCGGCCGCGCCGGCGGCGGCTGCCGACTTGATGTGCGGCAGCTGCTCCGCCACGCGCTTCACGCTCAGCGACAGGCGCCGGCGCTCCGAGTCGATCTCCAGCACCTTCACGCGCACGTCCTGTCCCGGCTCGAGGATCTCGCGGGGGTTCTCGACGTGGTGGTGCGCCAGCTCGGAGATGTGCACCAACCCCTCGACGCCGTCCATGATCTCTACGAACGCGCCGAAGGTGACCACCTTCGTGACCTTCCCCTCAAGCTCGTCGCCGACCCGGTAGGTGTCGATCACCCGCTGCCACGGGTCCTCCTGGGTCTGCTTCAAGCCCAGGGAGATGCGCTGGCGGTCGCGGTCGATGTCCAGCACCTTGACCGGCACCACGTCCCCGATCGCGAGGATCTCGGACGGATGGTTCACGTGCGACCAGGACAGCTCGGAGATGTGGATCAGCCCGTCGATCCCGTCGAGGTCCACGAAGGCGCCGAAGTCGACGATGTTCGAGATCGCGCCCTCCACGATCATCCCCGGCTGCAGCCGGTCGAGGATCTGCTGGCGGACCTCCTTGCGCTCCTCCTCCAGCACGGCGCGCCGCGACAGGACGACGTTGTTGCGCGAGCGGTTCAGCTCGATGACCTTGCACTCGATCTTCGTGCCGAGGAACTCGTCCAGGTTCTGCACGCGCCGGATGTCCACGAGCGACGCGGGCAGGAAGCCGCGCACGCCGAGGTCGATAATCAGGCCGCCCTTCACGACCTCGATCACGGTGCCCTCGACCGGCTCGCCGGACTCGGCGGCGGCCTCGATCTTGCGCCAGGCCTTCTCGAAGCGCGCCCGCTTCTTGGAGAGCAGCAACCGGCCGTCCTGGTCCTCCTTGGTCAGGACCAGCGCGTCGACCTCCTCGCCCATCTCGACCTCGTCGTGAGGGTCGACGGACTTGCGGATCGACAGCTCGTTGAGCGGGATTACCCCCTCGCTCTTGTAGCCGATGTCGACCAGGACCTCGTCCTGGTCGATCTGGACCACCTTCCCGGACACGACGTCACCCTCCTCGAAGGGCACGATCGTGGCGTCGTAGTTGGGAACGATCTGTCCGTCGATCTCGAGCAGGAGCCCGCCCGAGCCCTCGACGGTCTTGGGTTGCGTAAGCGTCTCTGTATCCGGCACTGAGGGTTCTAGCCTAGCTAAGCCGCAAGCACGCGGCGCGGCCGCGTGCGCGCGGATGGCTAGGCTCCGCGTCCATGCCGAAGCGCAGGACACTGCGCGGCGCCGACCGCACGCCGCTCGCCGGGGACGCCGACGTGCTGATCTGCGGCGCCAGCTTCGCCGGACTCGCCGTGGCGCGTGAGCTGGCCGGCAGCGGGGCCCGAGTGCTCGTGCTCGACCGCTACGACGTCGGCGAGCGCCAGACCTCCGCCTGCGGCATCCCGACCGGCTGGCTGCGCGCGATGGGCCTGATGGGCTCGCACCGCCAGGAGTTCGGCCGCCTCGTGGTGCACACGCCGCACGGGACGGTGCGGCTGGAGCTGCCCTGGACCTTCTCGACGTTCGACTACCCGGAGCTGTGCTCGCTCCTCTGGGAGCAGTCGGACGCGACCTTCGAGACCGCGAAGGTGAACGGCCGCACCGGCGATACGGTGCACACCGACCGCGGCGACCTCACCGCCCCCCTCGTAGTCGACGCGCTCGGGTGGAGGAGAGTGCTGGGCAACGGCTATCAGCCCCCCGACGCGCCGCTCTCGCGCGGCCTCGAGGTGCACCCGTGGGGCGCCGGCGACGAAATGGAGATCTGGATCGACCGCCGCTACGTGCCCGCCGGCTACGGCTGGAGCTTCCCGGCCCGCGACGAACTCCGCATCGGAGTGGGCTCGTTCGACCCCCGCTTCCACGTGAAGGACACGACGGTCCTGCTCGCCGAGGACCTGGAGCGGGACCCGGTCCGCTACCAGGGCAACTGGATTCCGCACAGGCTGCGCTCCGCCACCGAGGACGGGATCTTCTTCGTCGGCGACTCGGCCGGCCACTGCCTGCCGCTCACCGCGGAGGGCATCCGCACGGCGTTCTACTTCGGGATCGCCTGCGGGCGCGAGCTGCGCGGTGTCGTCGAGGGCCGCGAGAGCGCCGCCGAGACGCTCGCGCGCTACGGCGACTTCTCGGCCTCACACGAGTGGAAGTTCAGCTGGATGCTTCGTGCGCAGCGGCTGGTGCCCCGGGTGCCGCCGCGCCTGCTGGCCAGCGCCCTGCGCGGGATGCAGTGGCGGCGCTTCGTCGAGTGGTCGTTCGGCCACTACCTGGCGATCGCGCCGCCGGAGTTCGCGGCGCCGGCCCCGCCGCCGGCCCGGCGCTCAGCGCCGTTCGTCCCGCCAGAGCCCGCGCCAGGCGTGGGCTAGCCAGAGCACGGCGAGCGCGAGCACCACGATCGTCAGCTCGAGCGCCTCCTCGGGCTCGACGGCGCCCAGCGCGGCGAAGAAGATGAACGCCACCACGATCGTGCCGCACAGGGCCCAAAACGCGTGCCCGATCGACTCGAGCAAGGGGTGCGCGCCGGGATCGATGTGAGGCATGTGAGGCATGTGCCGATCGACACCAAATGGTAACTCAGCCGGTGCAGCTTCGCGACAGCGGCACCGTGATGAACTCCTGCTCTCCTACTCGCGGAGCCGGCCTGCGTGTGAGCTCGACGGCGAGTACCACCGGGGCGCCTTCGGGCGACTGGGAACGGACGACGTGCCGCTCCTGTCCTGCGGCAACTGGGGCGGGACGGGCTGCACCTGCGGGGGTGTGGAGGCTACGTGCGCTCGGCTTCTCGGCAGAAGTGGCTCGAGCTGCACGGGCTGGAGCACTGGACGCACTTCTACACGAACTAGACGAAGCGCTTCACGAACGCGAGCGCCTTGTCGGCCACCTCGCGCCACTCGCTGTCGATCGTGAGCGAGTGTCCGCGGTTGGGGATCTTCTCGATCTCGGTTACGTCCCCGTTGCGCCGCTGCTTCTTGTAGGACGCGTTCGCGATCGCCCACGGGACCGTGTGGTCGTTCTGTCCGTCGATGATAAGCAGCGGCCCCCGGTCGGGGTTCTTGGTGTCCACCTTCGCCTCGGTCCAGGGGTTCAGGTTGGCCGTCGCCATCTGGATCAGCGCCACGCCCGGCGCCGCCACGTGGTGGGTCTCGTAGAGCTCCTTCGCCTCCTCTTCGCCAAGGGCGTTGGCCCACCCGTACTTGAACTGATCCAGGGTGAGCGTGACGGCGCGGCCCCGGTTGAGGGGGTTTCCGAGCACCGGCATGGCCGACCTCAGCGCGGAAATCGGAAGGGGTAGCACGCCGCGGAAGGGCCCCGGATCGATCGCAACCGACGCCGCGGACAATCCCCGTCCCGCGATGATCTGGGTCAGCAGCCCGCCGGTGGAATGGCCCAGCACCGCCGGCTTCTTGGTCAGCTTTCCGATCACCTCGGCGGTGTGGTCGGCGATCTGCCCGAGCGTCTTCTTGGCGAAGACATCGGGGTTCGCCCGAGCTTCCTCGACGGTCTCGGGGTCATCCGGCCACGACGGAGCCAATGCCGCGTACTCGGCCTCCTCGAACAGCTGCGCCCAGCGGTCCCAGCTGCTCGGCAGCAGCCAGAGCCCGTGGATGAACACGACCGGTGTCTTCCCACTCGCGTTCGCCTGCCCAACCTGCTGCGTTTCCCGCTGGGTGATCGAGGCCATGTGAAGCTCCTTCCCGCAGGACACCTGGCGGGCTCGCCATTTGCGACTGCGAGTCGAGGGTCTCGGTCAGTATCCCGCTCCTTTGGAGCCAGCCCGGATACCGCCGTCGTCGATACTCCGACCTACCGATCACGGACACAGTGTCAGGAGCCGCGAGGGTCGCGCTCGCCAATGCACCCGAGGAAATACGGGAACGGATCCGGTGGTTGCCGATCGGCGTTGCAACAGGGCTCGCTGCATGAGCCACCCGAGCAAGGCGGCGCGTGGCGCTTTACAGGCTCTTCGATCCGCCCGACGTGGCCCTCATATGTGAAGGCGGGCGGCGCGTCGCTTTACTTCTCGAGCGGGCCCGACATCTATGTCAGCGAGCGGGCGGAGGACGGCAGCTTCGGTCCGGCGCAGGCTCTCACGGGGGTTTACCTCCGGCCGCGACGAAAGCTGACTAGTTCCTCGCGGCCGCTTGCGCCCGATACCTCGATGCCGAGGACCGGGCCGACGTTCCTTGCGTAGAACTTGTAGTCGAGGAGCGTTCGCGCGATGCCCTTGGCGTATCTGCCAGATCACCGGCTGGACCTACACCAAGGTCAATCGCTCACTTACGGAGGGCCGCCAGGCGCTGGCGGTCAGGCTGGCGGGCATCGAGGGCGGGATCGAGTGCGGCAAGCTGGCGCCGGCGCTGTTGGCGTTGGCCGACGGCGAGGCGAGCGCCGAGCGTCAGCGTGTTGACGTACCTGCCGACGTAGGGGAACTCGGGATCGCCCGACCTCACCGGAGCGGTGTCCTCCGGCTCGGGGGTCGGTCTTGCCGGCCGGGGTAGTTGGCCGTAGCTGAGGCCGGAGCGGAGCATGGCGTGGATGACGTCGCAGCGGCGGCAGGCGAGGCAGGTGATGGCGGCGTTGTGCTGTTTGCCTTCTGAGCGCTTGCGGGCGTAGTAGTCGCGCGAGCGGTCGTGGGGCAGGGAGCAGTGTCGTCCGAACCGGGGCAGGTCCACGGACCAGGGTGTTGCTTCCCCATGAATGCGAGAGCGACGCTCGCTTCTGCGCCCATGGGGAAACGACCTCTGGTCGCGCTGGTCGTCGGGCGTGCGCTTCTGCTTCGCGAAAAGGAAGAGCCCGACGGGTCCCGCAGCAACGCCCCCGCGTGATGGAAGTATCGACAATGAACAGTGTCGCCCGCACTCCTTCTTCTCGCGCGGAGCGACAGCGACTGACGTCGCTGAAACCCACCGAGTACGCTTGCTGGATGTCGCCCAACGACGCGCGCTCGTCCGAGGTTATCCTTCTGCCGCCCGGCGGCGGTCGTTCATACCAAGCGGGTCCGATGCGCGCGGTGTTCAAAGCGGACGGCGCCGAGACCGACGATCGCTATTGCGTCTCCGAATGGTGGCTCGAGGCGGGCGACTCAGGTCCGGGGCCGCACTCCCACGAGGACAACGTGGAGATCTTCTACGTCATCGAGGGCACGATGAGATTCCTCGCCGGCGACACCTGGCTGGATGCTCCTTGTGGTTCGTTCTTGCGGATCCCAGCCGGAGTCACGCACGACTTCGAGAACAGGAGCACAGACCGCGCGGGAGCGCTCAACATTTTCTTGCCGGGAGCATTCGAAGTGATGATGCCGGCGATTGTCGACTGGTTCGCCACACAGAACAACACGGAGGCCAGCCAGAAATAGGCCCCACCGTCTCAGATCGGACGCTCCTTGCCGCTGCTTGCGGTCGATCGGGGACGAGTCCTTTGAGCTCGCTCACGCGCGCCTCGAGCCGGTCGTTGGGATTGCGCGCGGCTTCCCGCTGGAGTGCATCAATGACGTGCCAGGCCCAGGCGTCCAGATTCACGATCCGTGGCGCGATCCCCTGCGGGTCCAGAACCAGGCGAGGAACGTTGATCGTCGGCGCGATTAGCTCTGCCGCGACGTCCTCGGTCAGCGTCCCGAACGCGGCGTTGCCGGAGACGAAGATCGCCGTCTCGGTCGACGAGCACCGCCGGACAGGGGTGGTCGCCCTCGAGACCCGTTCCAACGCGGTGCGAATGGGAGCGAGCTTGGGACCGTCGAATCGCGTTTCGCGGTAGGCGGGGGCGTATCCCGCTGCCAGCAGCAGCGCATTTCGCTCTCGAAGCGGCAGCTCGAGGGCTTCGGCTAGACGCAAGACCATGCCCCTCTGCCGGGGACTGAGCGGTGCTCTCGATGAAGCTGACGTTCATCGAGAGCTGAGCGGCCGTCCGCGGGTGCGTTCTCAGTCGGCGCGCACGGCGCGTGTGACTATTTTCGTGTTGGTGGATTCGACTCGCAGTTCTTGCTTGAGCTGGCGGATCACCTCGTCGAGGGCTTCGGTGGTGCCGACCGCCACTCGCAGCTGGTAGTGGGTGGGTCCGGCGAGGTGCTCGAGCAGGACGGCACCGGGGATCGCGATCGCTGCCCGCTCGAACGCGGCGTCGTTTGCGCCGGAACGTAGCCGGATGTCGATCAGCGCTGCGAGCTTGGGGTCGCCGCCGGCCCAGTTGACATCGGCGTGGATGCCGCGGATCACGCGGCGCCTCGTCAGTGCCTGGACCCGGCCGCGGACGGCGTTGGCTGACAGGTTGACAAGCCGGGCCATCTCCTCGTAGGTGGCACGTCCGTTTGCCTCGAGCATGCGCAGGATTCGCACGTCTGTCTCGTCGAGGCGGCGGTTTCCGCCGCCTGGCGCTTCGCTGTTCATCGGCGGGGTGATTATTGCGACGTGACTGTGAGCGAGCGAGACAGCGTCGACGTCGAGGGCCGGCTTCGCCGCCTCGGCGTCGAGCTGCCGCGGCCACCGCGGCCGCTGGCAACGTTCGCCCCGGCGAAGGTTGCCGGCAGCCTGCTGTTCGTGTCGGGTGCCTACGGAACGCAACCCGACGCGGGCGGGGAGGCGGACATGCTGCCGATCCGCGGCCAGCTGGGAGTGGACTTGACCGTGGCCGAGGGGCAGGCGTCAGCCCGGCTGGTGGCGCTGAACCTGCTGGCGATGGCGCGTTCGGTGCTGGGCCGGCTCGACAACGTTCGGTCGGTCGTGCGGCTCGTCGGCTACATCAACGCGGCGGCCGGGTTCGTCGAGGGCCCTCGGGTTCTCGACGGCGCATCGCGGCTGCTGATTGAGGTCTTCGGCGAGGAGCGCGGGCGCCACGCGCGCATGGCGCTCTACCAACCGTGCCTCCCGGGCGACGCACCGCTCACCGCGGAGCTGCTGCTGGAAATCGACGAGCGAATCGGAGGTGATTCTCATGAGTGAGACTCGATCCCCCAGCGGATCGCCGAGACCGGCAGCACCGCCAGGGCAAGCCGGCGGCGCGGGCCGGGACCCGCGCTCGGCCCAGGTCACGGGCCCACCGGCGACAGCAGTCGTCCCATATCCGCGTCGCTGGCTCGCGGCGATCGTCATGGTCGGCGCTGTCCTCATGGACATGATCGACATCACGATCGTCAACGTGGCGCTGCCGACGATCGGGCAGGATCTCAGCGCCAGCGGCACCCAGCTCGGGTGGGTCGTGTCCGCCTACATGCTCGCCTTCGCCGCGACGCTGATTACCGCGGGCAGCTTCGGCGACCTGTTCGGGCGCAAGCGCATCTTCGTCGGCGGGATTGCGGTGTTCGGGGTCGCGAGCCTTGCAGCCGGCCTCGCGCAGACCCCGGGTGAGCTGATCGCCGCTCGCGTCGCGCAGGGCGCTGCCGCGGCGGCGATGGTCCCACAGCTGCTCGCGACCTTCCGCGCGATCTTCTCCGGCTCCGAGCGCGGGCAGGCCTTCGGCTTGTACGGAGCGATCCTCGGGTTCGCCTCCGCGCTCGGGCTGGTGCTCGGCGGCCTGCTCACAGACGCGGACCTCTTCGGCTGGAGCTGGCGGACGATCTTCCTGATCAACGTCCCGCTCGCGCTCCTCTCGCTGATCGCCGCGGTGCGCGTCGTTCCGGAGACCCGCAAGCCCTCCGCGGGCCGCCCGGATCTCCTCGGCGCCGCGCTGCTCACCGGTGCGATCGTCGCGATCGCCTATCCCTTGCTCCAAGGCCGCAGCCTTGGCTGGCCCGCTTGGGCGTGGCTGTTGCTCGCGCTCGGGATCGCGACGCTCGCGGCCCTCGGCGTCGTCGAAGAGCGGCGCGAGCACGCGCGGATCGCTCCGCTGCTCAGGACGCGGCTGCTGCGGATCCCGGCGTTCTCGGCCGGGCTCGTGGTGCAGCTCGCCTTCGCCGCGGGCCTGCAGGGATTCTTCCTGATCTTCGCGCTCTGGATCCAGCTCGGCGTGGGCTTCTCGCCGCTCGGCGCCGGGCTTACCACGGTGGCCTTCAGCGTCGGCAGCTTCGCCCTGGCACCGGTCGCCGTGCCGCTCGCGCAGCGCTATGGACGGCTGGTGCTCTCCGGCGGAGGGCTGCTGCTTGCGCTCGGCATCGCCGCGGTCTCGCTCGGCGCGGACCACGTCGGCAGCGGCTCGAACCCGTGGCCGATCGTCCCAGGCCTCGTCGTTGCCGGGGCCGGGCTCTCGCTGCTCGTGATCCCGCTCGTCAACGTCGTCCTGGCCGCCGTGCCCACCGAGGCTGCCGGTGGTGCGAGTGGCCTCTTTACCACGGCCCAGCAGCTCGGCGGCGCGCTCGGGGTCGCCGCGGTCGGCACCGCGTTCTTCTCCCAGCTTGAGGGACGACATCCCTTCACGGACTCGTTCGAGCACAGCCTGCCGATCGCGGGCGCGCTCTTCCTCGCCGCGGCGGCTCTCTCGCTTGTGCTACCGCGTACCGCGGTCGCCGAGGAGGACGCCTCCTAGCCGTGAGTGCGCCGCGCCCGTGACCGATGAGTCGGCCGCAGACCGGCGGTCCAGTCAGTCAGCAACCAGAGCCCGAAAGGAGAACGACCGCGATGGCCGGTTACGTGGAGCTTGGTGACGTGCGCACCTGGTACGACGAGCACGGCGAGGGCGAACCGCTCGCGCTCGTGCACCCCGGGGGAGCTGACGCCCGGGCCTGGGCGCCGAACCTCGAAGCGCTGGCCGCCCACTTCCACGTCTTCACGCCGGAGCGCCGCGGCCACGGGCGGACCCCGGATGTCGAGGGTCCGATCACGTATGAGCTGATGGCGGACGACACGATCGCGTTCCTCGAAGCCGTGATCGGCGGACCGGCGCACCTGGTCGGCTGTAGCGCCGGCGCGAGCGTGGCGCTGCTAGTGGCGCTGCGCCGCCCCGAGCTTGCCCGGCGCGTCGTCCTCGTCAGCGGCGTCTTTCACCGCGACGGCTGGGTCCCGGACGCGATCGATCCAGACGCGAGCCCGCCCGAGGTTCTCGCCCGCGGCCACGCGGAGCTATCGCCCGACGGTCCTGACCACTTTCCGGTCGTGGCCGCCAAGCTGGCGCGCGTGAACTGGGAGGAGCCGACGCTCGCCCGCTCCGACCTGAGCGGCGTGACCAGCCGGACCCTGGTGATGGTTGGCGACGACGACGAGGTGACCCTCGAGCACGCGACCGCGATGTACCGGGGGCTTGCCGACGCCGAGCTGGCGGTGGTCCCGGGCAGCTCGCACGGGCTCCTCCACGAAAAGCCGGCGCTCTGCAACTCGATCCTCGTCGACTTCCTGACGACCGACCCCGTACCCACGATCGCGCCGGTCCACCGGGCCTCCGGGCGGTCCGGGTGAGCGCACCGAAAGCCCCGGCCAAGGACGGCGTCGCCGCTCCACGGGGCGTGGAATCCGCGGCCGGTCCGACGAGGCGGGCAGGTGCGGCGCTTGGCGTGACCAATCCTTCGCCGAACAGGAGCACACCGCGATGAAGGGGACTCGATGAGACTGGTTGCGTCTGTACAGGTCACATTGGACGGCGTCATGGGAGCGCCCGACGAATGGTCGCTGCAGTTCGTGGACGAGGAATCCGAGCGCCTCGGCGTCGCTGAGCTGGTCGCCGCGGATGCGCTGCTGATGGGGCGCGTCACCTACGAAGTACGTCGTCTCGAGCAAGCTCAAGGACGTCGAGTGGAACAACTCCACCCTGATCGCCGGCAACGTCGCCGACCGGATCCGAGAACTCAAGCGCCAGCCAGGTGGCGACCTCCTATTGCTGGCCAGCGCCGACCTCGCCAACAGCCTCCGAGCGGAGAACCTGATCGACGAGTACCGGATCTGGATCATTCCGGTCGTGCACGGCAGCGGCAAGCGCTACTTCGCCGACGGCGCCGCGACCACTGTCCTGGAACTCAACGCCACCAGGAAGCTGAACTCGGGTGTCATCGTGCTGACCTACCGCCCGCGAGACGCCCAGGTACACACGCATGGGTGAGCGCACGTGCTGCGCGCCAGACACGTTCTGCCTGGTCGACGTGGCCACAACCGGCCGCACCCGGTGGACGTCCACGCCTGGCCGTGACAATCCGCCCCGAGAGCATCTGGCGCTACTGAAACGCGCCGAATCGTCCG
>JBOGXT010000761.1:0-2628 GCA_050694635.1 Thermoleophilaceae bacterium | reverse complement strand
CCTCGGAGGTGCCGCCGCCGATGTCGACGACCATGTTCCCCGTCGGCTCGCCCACCGGGAGCCCGGCGCCGATCGCGGCGGCCATCGGCTCCTCGATCAGATAGGCCTGGCGGGCGCCGGCGGAGAGGCACGCCTCCTCGACCGCGCGCTTCTCGACGCCGGTCACGCCGGAGGGCACGCACACGACGACGCGCGGGTGCGCCCAGCGGTTCTGGTGCACCTTCTGGATGAAGTGCCTGAGCATCTGCTCGGTCACGTCGAAGTCGGCGATCACGCCGTCCTTCAGCGGCCGGATCGCGGAGATCGTGCCGGGCGTGCGGCCGAGCATCCGCTTGGCCTCGATCCCGACCGCGTGGACCTCGCCGGTGCGCGAGTCGATCGCCACCACCGACGGCTCGGACAGGACGATCCCGCGCCCGCGCACGTACACGAGCGTGTTCGCCGTGCCGAGGTCGACGGCCATGTCGCGGCCGCCCATCCCGGTGAGATAGGAGAAGAAGCCCATGGGACGCGCCCGCAGTCTAGAGCACTACCAGGACCCCAACTCTGGCTGCACAAGCTCGGGTGCAAGGTTGAGCAGCGCCGGGACCGGAAGCCCCACCACGTTGAACCAATCGCCCTCGATGCCCTCCACCAACATGGCCCCGAGCTCCTGGATGGCATAGCCGCCGGCCCGATCGTGCCATTCGCCGCTTGCGAGGTAGCGGGCGATATCGGCGTCGGAGAGGTCGCGGAAGCGGACCCGGGTGACGGCGACGTCAGTCCATTCCTCCCCGTGCGCTCGGAGCGCGATGCCGCCCATCACCTCGTGCCAGCGCCCCGAGAGCTCCCGCAGCCAGCGTTCGGCCTCGGCGGCGTCGGCGGGCTTGCCGTGGGCGACCCCGTCCCAGACGACCATGCTGTCGGCCGCCAGCACCGGCTCGCCAGGAACGGCCCGGAGCTTCAGGAGCGCGTTCTGGACGACCAGCTCGCGCGGATCGCCCTCGGTCAGCTCGTCGACGTCCGGCTCCTCGACGCGGAAGTCGACCCCGAGCTGCTCGAGGATCGCTCGCCTGCGCGGCGAGCTCGAGGCCAGGATCAGCCGGCTACGCGAGCTCAGGGAAGAAGAGCCCGGTCTCGCGAGTGGCGGACTCGGGCGAATCGGATCCGTGCACGAGGTTGGTCTGCACCTCGAGCCCGTAGTCGCCGCGGATCGAGCCCGGCGCGGCCTCGAGCGGGTTGGTCGCGCCGATCACCTGGCGCGCGGCGGTCACGGCCTCGTAGCCCTCGAGCACCATCGCGACCAGCGGGCCGCCGGTGATGAAGTCCACGAGGTCGCCGAAGAAGGGCCGCTCGCGGTGCTCGTCGTAGTGCTCCTCGGCGAGCGGACGCTCGACGGTCATGTGCTTCATGGCGACGATCCGCAGTCCCTTGCGCTCGAAGCGGGCGACGATCTCGCCGGTGAGGCCCCGTTCGAACGCGTCGGGCTTTACGAGAATGAGCGTGCGGTCCATCAGCCGGCGGACTGCGGGCGATCGCGTGCGGCGCGAGCCGGGTGCGGAGGAGCGCCCTGCTCGGAGGTCCCGCCCGTGCGGGCGGACGGCCTTGGTGCCTGTCTCGGAGGCACCGCCCCGGCGGCGGATGCGGCGCGGCGCGGCCTTCGCCTCGCTCCCTCCACCTGCTGGCCCACCTCGGCCTCGCAGTAGGGGCAGATCTTCCAGCGCGGGTCGAGCGGCTTGCCGCACACTCCGCACGGCTCCTTGAGTCGCCGTAGGCAGCTCGGGCAGCGAAGGAACGCCTTCTCGACCTCGAAGCCGCAGTACTGGCAATGCAGGTGCTCGAGGCTCGACAGGCGGGCTTCCGCGGCGGCGATCTCCAGCTCCCGCTCGCGCACGTCCTCGAGGTACTCGGGCGGGCGCACGATCAGGTAGACGACGGTCCCCACGAAGGGGAACAGCGAGGCGGCCGTGGCGCACCCGACCAGCAGCGGGTCGGCGATCCGGCGGCGGGCGTCGGCGTACGTCCAGTACACCAGCGCCAGCCAGATCACCACGAGGAAGAGGATGAGCAGGTTGACCGCGAGGTTCAGCCCGTCGTTCTCGATGCCGAAGACCGCGAGGGCTCCCATAGCGGAGCCGAGTGTAGTAGCCACACCTACAGGAAGAGGCGGCCGAGGGCGTACCCGATCCCGAAGAACACGAGGATCACGGTGGCCACCACGATGGCCACGAGCGCGATCATCGCGCCGAATCGGGGTCCGTCGCCGTCCATGAAGGCGGAATCGTGGCAGGCCCGGCGGGGTAAGGGCCTTGCCATGGAGGCCAGGACCGTGCGACACCCTCGGGGCCGCCGCCGGCGGCCTGCTGCTCGTGGTGTGGACCAAGTACGGCTGGGGTTCGGTGCGCCGCATCCCCGGCGACAACCGGTCGGAAGACGGGGACGCCTAGCGGCAGGAAGTCGCAGCGAGGGGGTCCGACACGAAACGGCGACATGTTCGCCGCAATGTGGCGGACCCCCCAAGGGCCGCGCGCGAGACCGGACCGGCTAGAGACTCGAAGCACGCACGCCGGGTTCGGCGCGCACGAGGTCGGCGATTAGGTAGATCGAGCCGGTCACGAGCACCGCGCCGCGCGGGCCGGCGAGCGCGCG
>JBOGXT010000760.1:0-5006 GCA_050694635.1 Thermoleophilaceae bacterium | reverse complement strand
AGCGTGGCCAGCACACGGCCCCACAGATCGCGGAAGACCTGCTCGAGAATCGTTATCGCTCCACCACCGGGCGCACCTCGATGGCGCCGCCGAGGCGGGCCGCCGGAATGCGCACGGCCAGCTCGATCGCGGCGTCGAGGTCATCGGCCTCGAAGAAGAGGTAACCGCCCAGCGCCTCCTTGACCGCGACGAACGGCCCGTCGGTGGTCAGGGTCTTGCCGCCCTGCACCCGGACGGTGGTGGCGGTCTCCGCGGGCGCGAGCTGGACGCCTGGGCTGACGCCGGGGGTTTGGTTGATCGCCTGGTAATCGGCGTAGACCGCCTTCTGCTCGTCCGCCGAAAGGCGCTCCCACTCGTCCGACCCCGGCAGCGGGGCGGAGCCCTGATGAATCAGCAGCATGTATTTCATGGCTTCCTCCTTGTCGGGATGGTCGCGTAAGAGACGAACGGCGGACGAGGAAATGGACAGCCTCAAGCCCGCTCTCGTGGCGGCAGCGAGCGCTGCATCAAGAGCGTGTCGTGCCACCGGCCTTGCTTGAAGCCGACCCCCTCGAGCCGCCCGGCCTCGACGAAGCCGCAGGCACGGTGGAGCGCGACGGACGCCGGATCGTCGGTCACGGCGATGATCGCGATCACCTCGCGCACGCCGACCTGCTCGCCCTCGGCGAGGAGCCGCTCCAGCAGGGCACGTCCCACTCCCCGGCCGCGAGCGTCCGAGGCGACGTAGACCGAGGTCTCGACCGTGTGGCGATACCCACTCCGGCCGATGTACGGCGAGAGGTACGCGTAACCGACGACCCTCCCCTGCGCCTCGGCGACGAGGAACGGCAGCGTCGCGGAAGTGATGCTCGCGATCTTGTCAGCGGTCGCTTCGCTGCCGGGCGCGGACTCGTCGAACGTCACGGCGCTCGTGGCGACGTAGTGAGCGTAGATCGCCGCGACCCCGGCCGCGTCGGCGGGCTCTGCTGTGCGAACGATCACGCACGGCACCTTTCCAAACTCGGCACGCGACATACTGCGCGCGCGGTGCCGCGGGAGAACGTAGAGATTATGCGGCGGTTGTACGAGGCCGTGAACAGCACCGGTATTACCGCCGTGGTGGAGTTCGCGCATCCTGAGGTGGAGGTTGTGCCGCCGCCCGAGTGGCCGGGGGGTCCACTATTCGGGGCCGTGACGAAGTCCTGGAGTTCGCGCGCCAATGGATCGAGACCTTCGAAGGCTTCCTGGTCACGCCTGAGCGGTTCGTGGATCCCGGCGGCAAGATCATCAGATGGCAGCTGCTCACCGCCAAGCCGAGGCCCGCGAAGCCGGCGCGCTGGCCACCTAGCCGGCGCACGAGCCCCACTCGTCACCGCCCATCTTCGACCCCGGCGAGGTGCGCTCTTGACTTTCATGCGGCTACGCGGGGAGCGACCTGTCCTGGATGGATGTGGTCCGAGCGGACTGTCCTGGATAGTGGGGCCCTACGCCCCACTGGGCAGGACAGTCGCCGAAATCGGGAGCGCCGTGCGGCGGGCGAACCTCAGAGCTCTCTCTCGTAGAAGTACTGGACGGGGCCGTCGGGTCCGCCCTCGCGGTTGATGAAGCCGAGCTTCTCGTACAGGGCTCGGGCCGCCACGTCGTCCTCCGACGTGCCGAGGTCCATGTGCGCCGCGCCCGCTTCGCGGGCGGCGTCCATCGCCGCCTCCATCAGCGCGCGTCCGAGCCCCTGCCCGCGCCGCTCCGGCGCCACGTACAGCTCCTCCAGGTAGCAGTCGAGCGTCTCCGTCCAGAGCGACGGGCGGAAGCGGAGCAGCGCCAGCCCGTCCGGCCCGGCTCCTCCCAGCATCACCGTGATGTCCCCGGACGCCAGGAGCTGCCCGACCCGTTCGGCAAGCGCACGCGGGCCCGGCGTGAAATCGCCGAACTCCGTGTTGAAGTCGTGGAGCAGCCGGCCGATCGCCTCGGCGTCCGCGAGCTCAGCCGGGCGCACTGTCGGCTGGCCTGTCATTCGACCGGCAGCTCCACCGCCAGCCCTAGCCCGCCGCGGTGATCTCGACCGCGTTGCGCCAGGGGTCGCGGCTGCGGAAGCCGCCGGGCCGCTCCTCGAGCTCAGCCCCGCTCGCCTCCACGCGCTCCCGCACGGCGGCCACCTCGGCGGCGTCCTCGAGCACGATCGTCCAGCGGCGCAGACCGACGACGCCGTCGGGCTGCGGCGGCACACCCTCGCCGCGCCAGGTGTTGAGGCCCAGGTGGTGGTGGTAGCCGCCCGCCGCTATGAACGCCGCGCTCGGGAAGCGGGTCATGACCTCGAAGCCGATCGCGTCGCGCCAGAACTCGAGCGCCCGATCGATGTCCCCCACGTGCAGGTGCAGGTGCCCGACCGTAAGCTCGGGCGACGCCTCCCTCTGCGGCTCCTCTTCCGCCACCGGCGCGAGCAGGTCTTGCAGGTCGAGCGGCGTCGGGCCGCCGATGGCGGTCGGGTCGCTGAGGTCGCCCCAGCGCTCGCGCGGTCGGTCCGAGGCCAGCTCGATGCCGTTCCCATCCGGGTCCGGCAGGTAGATCGCCTCGGAGATGTTGTGGTCGGACGCACCGCTGATCGGCGTCCCGGTGGCGATCAGCCGCTTGGTCGCGCGGGCCAGCTCGAGCCGAGACGGATGAAGGAGTGCGTAGTGATAGAGGCCCGCGTGGCGACCGGGCGGCCGCGCGTCGGGCTGCTCGGTCACGACCAGCAGGTCGTCCCTACCCGCTCCGAGAGCAACGGAGCCGTTGTCGCGGCGCTGGTCGCGAAGGCCGATCGCGTCCTCGTAGAAGCGAACGGAGCGGTCCAGGTCGGTGACGGTCAGATGGACCGGGCCAAGCCTCAGGCCGCCGAGGCTCACGGGGACCTCCCCTGGGTGTGGGCGCGATACGCCATCGGCGCCTCCCCGTAATGGCGCTTGAAGGCGCGCGAGAAATAGAGCGGATCCTCGTAGCCGGCCTCCAGCGCCACCTGCTGCACGGTCAGGTCGGTGAAGCGAAGCAGGCGCGCGGCCTCGAGCATCACGCGGTCGAGCACCAGCTCCTTAGTGCCGCGCCCGGTCACCTGCGCGAGCGCGCGCGACAGCGCCGCCTGGGGCACGCGCAGCTCGTCCGCGTAGTGGGCGGCGTCGTGGTGGCGCGCGTAGTCGCGCTCGAGGACCCGGACGAAGCGCCGGAGCAACTGCACCTCCGCGTCGTCGGCCTCCTGGCGATAGGCGCGGGCCTCGTCGTACCAGCGCTCGAGCCAAAGCAGCACCACGGAGATCAGGTGGCGCTGGAGCTGCGGCGAGCCGGGCGCGGCCGTGCGCAGCAGCTCGTCGTCGAGCGCCCGCAGCATCGCGTCGAACTGGTCCGCCTCGTCGTCCGGCACCGGCACGCTCCGTCCGCAGCGGCCGGTGAGCAGCCAGCCGGCCGGCACCAGCTGCTCCTCGCCAATCAGCACCTCGTCGCGCAGCCGCAGGACCGCGCCGTGGAGGTCCTCGCCCTGCTCGAACACGTGCACCTGGCCACGGCCGATGATCGTCACAGTGCCTTCCTCGACGGGGAGCGGGCTGCCATCGATCAGATGCCGCCCGCGGCCTGAGCGGACCCAGATCAGCTCGTGGTAGTCGTGGCGGTGGGGCTCGCGCCGATTCGCCCCGCCGACGCTCCGCCCCTCCAGCCACACGACCTCGGCCGGCTGCGCCTGGTCGGGCAGCTGGTCGAGGGCGAGGCTCAGCCGCCGGGGCCCGGCTCCCCGGCCGAGTTGAAGAACGTGATCTTCAGGTCGACCTCGTTTGCGGGCGGTCCGGCCCAGTTGTGCACCTCGACTCGGTAGCGGCCCGGCTGCAGGTTCTCGACCCGCATCGTCTCCTCGGAGAGGCTACTCGACGCCCCCGAGCTCAAATCGCCGGTCCAGCTGCCGTCCGCGTTCTGCTTCTGCAGGTAGAGGTCGATGTCCGCCGGAGCGGCCGGGGTCGCCAGCACCTCGGTCGTCGCGTTGTCCTTGTCCGGCTCGACGTCGAACTCGAAGAAGGCGCTGGTCAGACCGGGCTCGCGCTGGCCCGCGCCCGGCGCGGACGGCGTGGCCGAGCCCTCGATCTCCGCCTGGGCCTCGCCGGCCTCCACCGGCCCGCCCAGGCGAGACCCGCGCAGCGCCGGGTTGATCGCGAACTGGCTGATCCGCCGGCGATCGCCACCGGGGCTCTCGTCGAACAGATTGGCGATCAGGTGCACGCGCGGCGCCGTGGTCGAGGAGACGAGGCGCCGGCACACACCCCACGATGCCGCCGCTTCCCTCTCCCGTGGCCGAGGGGGCGTAGACTGCCCGGAGGCTCGTGACGGTCCAGGATGTCGATGAGGCGCTTTTAGACACTGTCTGCTCCCGCCTCCGGGAGCACCTCAGCGGCGACGAAGCGGCTCAGGCCGAGACGTTCGCGCGCCAGTACTACCGCTGGGTGTCGCCCGACGACATCGCCGAGCGCAGCGAGCTCGACGTCTATGGCGCCGCGCTCGCGCACTTCGACCTGGCCCGCCGGCGCACGCCCGGCACCACCATGGTGCGGATCTACAACCCGCGCTTCGAGACGCACGGCTGGAGCTCCCACCACACGGCCGTCGAGATCGTGACCGACGACATGCCGTTCCTGATCGACTCGGTCGCGATGGAGCTGAACCGGCGCGGCTTCGGCGTCCACCTGATCATCCACCCGGTGATACGGGTTCGCCGCGACGGCGACGGACGCCTGATCGAGGTGCTCCCGCACGGCGCCGAGGCTGAGGGCGCGGTGGCCGAGTCGGTGATCCACGCCGAGGTGGCCCGCCAGACCGACGCCGGCGAGCTGAGCCAGCTCGAGCGCCACCTGCTGCGGGTCATCGGCGAGGTGCGCGCGGCGGTGGAGGACTGGCCCGAGATGCGCGCCCTGGCGCTGGACGTGGTCACCCAGCTCGAGGCCGACCCGCCCCCGCTCGACGGCGACGAGGTCGCCGAGGCGAGGGCGTTCATGACCTGGCTCGAGGACCACAAC
>JBOGXT010000759.1:0-4005 GCA_050694635.1 Thermoleophilaceae bacterium | reverse complement strand
GTCGCGACGCCCGCGACGCCTGCGCCCACGCTGACGCCCACCCCGGAGCCGGTTCCGGCAGTGGCGGAGTCGCCCGCGGTGCCGGAGCTGCGCCCCTTCGACCCCTTCGCGGAGCCCGCGGCGGCCGAGACCCCCGAGGCGGACGAGCCGGTTGCGAGTGGGCCCGCCGTCGAGCTGTCGGTCGTGAGGGAGCCGGTCGTGGAGCTCTCGCTCGTCGAGGCGCCCCCACTGCTGGAGCCGGTGCCGGACGATCCGGCCTCGCCGTCCGAGGGCGGCGGATCGGGCGACGAGCACACCGTCGACGTCGCGACGCCCTCGCTGAGGGAGCTCGCGTACGACGTCGCCGCCGCGAGCGGATCGGGGCCGGTGGAGGCCGAGCCCGTCGCGGAAGCCGAGCCCGTCGCGGAGGCCGAGCCCCTTGCCGAGATCGTCGATGCCGAGCCCGTCGCGGAGGTGGAGCCGGATTCGGAGGTCGGGCCCTTCGTGGAGGCCACGGTGGTCGAGATCGAGCCGGAGGTCGAGGCCGACGGGCCCGATCTGACCGTTCGCTCGGTCGAGACCATCTCCGCCATCGACCTCATCATGGGCGGCGAAGAGCCCGCTCACGACCAGCCGGCCGGCCCCGGGCCCTCCGCGGGCGCTTCCTTCGAATAAGGGTTCGCCAGCGGGTCGTGGCCCGCGTCCGGACAGCCTTGGGCGGCGAGCCCGCCGGGGGGTCCGCCTAGACTCGGAGCCGGTATGGCTTGCATCGGAACGTCCGAGAACCCCCTGCGGGTGGCCATCGTCGGCTCCGGACCGGCGGGCTTCTACGCGGCCGGACACCTCCTGAAATCCAAGTCGCATCCGGACCTCCAGGTCCAGGTCGACGTCTACGACCGCCTCCCCACACCCTGGGGCCTCGTGCGCGGCGGCGTCGCCCCTGACCACCCCAACATCAAGGCCGTCAGCCGCGTCTACGAGAAGACCGCCGCCCATCCCGAGTTCCGCTTCTACGGCAACGTCCACTACGGCGACGACATCGGCCACGACGACCTGCTCGCCCGCTACCACGCCGTCATCTACGCGGTCGGCGCCCAGACCGACCGCCGCATGGGCATCCCCGGCGAGGACCTGCCCGGTAGCTGGGCCGCCACCGAGTTCGTCGCCTGGTACAACGGCCACCCCGACTACCGCGACCTCGAGTTCGACCTCTCCGGCGAGCGCGCAGTGGTGATCGGGAACGGCAACGTCGCCGCCGATGTCGCCCGCATGCTCGCCCTGACCCGCGACGAGCTGGCCGTCACCGACGTGGCCGACCACGCCCTCGAGGTCCTCGCCGACAGCAACATCCGCGAGATCGTGGTGCTCGGGCGGCGCGGTCCCGCCCAGGTCGCCTTCACCAATCCCGAGCTGCTCGAGCTCGGCGAGATGATCGACGCCGACGTGTTCGTGGAGGCCCGCGACGTCGAGCTCGACGAGCTCAGCCGCACCTGGCTCGAGAGCGAGGCCGCGAGCGGCACCTCGCGCAAGAACGTCGACATCCTGACCGGATACGCCGGCCGGAAGCCCGAGGGCAAGCGGCGCCGCATCGTGCTGCGCTTCCTGGCCTCGCCGCTCGAGATCCTCGGCACCGACGGCGTCGAGGGCATCCGGATCTGCCGCAACACCCTGCGTGACGAGGACGGCTCGCTGCGCGCCTGCTCGACCGAGACGATCGAGGAGCTCGACTGCGACATCGTGTTCCGCTCGATCGGTTACCGCGGGGTTCAGCCGGCAGGCCTGCCCTTCGACGAACGGAAGGGAATCGTGCCGCACGAACACGGCCGCATCCTCGGAGACGACGGAGCGCCGCTGCGCGGCGAGTACGCCGTCGGCTGGATCAAGCGCGGTCCGACCGGGATCATCGGCACCAACAAGCGCGATGCGCAGGAGACGGTCGACGCCCTGCTCGAGGACCTCGACGCCGGCCGCCTGAACGAGCCGGCCGACGCGAGCCGCGACGCGCTCGAGGAGCTGCTCGACGAGCGCAAGCCCGACCACGTGACCTACACCGGCTGGGTGGCGATCGACCGCGCCGAGAAGGCCGCCGGCGAGCCGCAGGGGCGGCCGCGGGTGAAGCTCACGACGACGGAAGAGCTGCTCGAGGCCGCCAGGGAGCGGGTCGGCTGACTAGGCGGTCGCTCGCACGCGCTCGCCGTCGAGCGCGTCCAGAGCCCGCTCGAGCGACGCCGAGATGCAGGTGAAGATCGGCGTCTCCGACTCGGTGTAGGCGCTCGACTCGGTCGCCCGCAGCTCCTGGACCAGGTCGAGGAACTCGGCCGGGTCGTCGGCGTCGAAGGCCACCACGAACTCCTGGTCGTCGAGGCCGAACGAGTAGGCGGTGTTCGTCTCGATACCGGTGAAGCGCCGCGCCACCTCGATGTGCTCGCGCATCACCCGCATGCGCTCCTCGCCGGGCAGCCGGTACCAGTCGCGCCGTTTCCACATGGGGTAGACGATCAGATACCTCGAGTCGGCCCCGGGCCGCGGCGACAGCGGCTTGTCCGGCTCGTCCGAGTACGGCGACTGCTTGGTCATCGCGAGGTAGGAATACGGGACGTCCGCGAAGCGCATCAGGCCGCTCTGGTTGAGCAGCACGTGCAGCTCGTGGATGGGGTCGAGCGTGCGCGCGATCGCCCGGACCATCAGGTCGCAGTCCCCTCGCGTGCCCACCAGCGAGTACGCGCGCAGGTAGTGCTCCTCCGCGAACTCCCTGCACGCGGCGGCGAACTCGCGCTTGTCGGAGGCGCGCTCGTCGGGCGACTGTCGGCGCCACGCCGGGTCCACCTTGAGGAAGCTGTACTTCACGAAGCTGCGCGCGTCGGTCACTCCGTAAGTGTGGCCGATAGGATTGCGCGGATGCGTGTAGCGCTGGTTTCGCCCTACTCGTACACGTATCCAGGCGGCGTCGGACGGCACGTGGAAGCGCTCGCCACCGAGCTCTCGGCCCAGGGCCACGAGGTTCGCCTCCTCGCCCCCCACGACCCCGACGACCGCCTGGCTCGTGTCTTGCACCGCGGCGCCGCGCCGCAGCGCCGCCCCCTGCCCGACTTCGTCGTCCCGCTGGGCCGCACGGTGGGCCTGCCGATGAACGGCGCGATCTCGAACCTCGCCGTCTTCCCGGAGGCGGTGGCGAGGCTCGGCCGCGAGCTGCGCACCGGCCGTTACGACGTGGTCCACGTACACGAGCCGAACGCCCCATACGTGAGCTGGTACGCGGCCGAGGCGGCCCGCCAGCCGACCGTCGCCACCTTCCACACCTACTCCACGAGCTGGCTCACCGGCACCTTCACGGCCAACGTGGCGGGCGCCCGGCGCCTGTATTCGAAGCTGAGCGCCCGTATCGCGGTGTCCGAGGCCGCCGAGTGGACGGCGCGCCGCTTCTACGGCGGCCGGTACCGGATCGTGCCCAACGGCGTGGACCTGAGCGCGGCCCGGCCCGACCCCGAGCGCCCCCGCGAGCGGCTCGAGATCCTGTTCGTCGGCCGCGCCGAGGGCCGCAAGGGGCTGCCGGTCCTGCTGCGCGCCTTCGAGGCGCTGCGCCTCGCCGGGGTCGACTCGCGCCTTACCGTCGCCGGCGCCAGCGAGGAGGAGGTGGCGCCGCTCCTGCTCGACTCCGAGGGCGTCGAGATCGCCGGCCGAGTGTCGGACGAGGAGAAGTGGCGGCTGCTGGGCCGAGCCGACCTGCTCTGCGCGCCATCGCTCGGGGGCGAGAGCTTCGGGATGGTGCTGACCGAGGCATTCGCCTCGGGCACCCCGGTGGTCGCCTCGAACATCGCCGGCTATCGCGACGTGGTGCGCAACCGCCTGGACGGGCTGCTGGTGCCGGCGGGCGACGCGGTCGAGCTCGGCGAGACGCTGCGCGACCTCGCCCTCGACCCGCGGCGGCGCCAATGCATGGGCCGCTCGGCGCGCGAGCGGGCCGAGCGCTTCGCCTGGCCGCAGGTCGCCCGCGAGGTCACCGAGGTCTATGAGGAGGCCGTGGAC
>JBOGXT010000758.1:0-6695 GCA_050694635.1 Thermoleophilaceae bacterium | reverse complement strand
CTTCAAGAGCGCCGCGTTTCCGATCCTGATCGTCGTCGTTCTGGCGTTCTTCGCCCAGAAGCTGATCAGCCCCTCGAACCAGGAGGAGGATCCGCTCTACTCCGACTTCCTGACCCAGGTCGAGCAGGACAGGGTCAAGGAGGTCACGCTCAACACGAAGAACAACCGGCTCGACGTCGAGCTCGACGGCGGCCGCAAGTACCAGACCGCCTATCCGGACAACACCGAGCAGAACCTCATCAACGAGCTCAAGGCGGCAGACGTCCCGATCGACGTCCGTCCCAAGGGCGGCTCCGGCTGGATCACGGCGCTCACGTACATCCTGCCGTTCGTGATCTTCCTGCTCTTCTGGCTCTTCATCATCAACCAGATGCAGGGCGGCGGCTCGAAGGTCATGTCCTTCGGCAAGTCGCGCGCCAAGCGCATGTCGGTGGACGCCCCGAAGATCACCTTCCGCGACGTGGCCGGCGTGGACGAGGCGGTGGAGGAGCTCCACGAGATCAAGGAGTTCCTGGAGAACCCGAAGAAGTTCCAGGCGCTTGGGGCGCGCATCCCCAAGGGCGTGCTGCTGTACGGCCCGCCGGGCACGGGCAAGACGCTGCTGGCCCGGGCGGTGGCCGGAGAGGCGGGCGTGCCGTTCTTCTCGATCTCGGGCTCGGACTTCGTCGAGATGTTCGTCGGAGTGGGCGCGTCGCGCGTGCGCGACCTGTTCGAGCAGGCCAAGCAGAACTCGCCCTGCAACATCTTCATGGACGAGATCGACGCCGTCGGGCGCCACCGCGGGGCGGGGCTGGGCGGCGGCCACGACGAGCGCGAGCAGACGCTCAACCAGCTGCTGGTCGAGATGGACGGCTTCGAGATGAAGGACAACATCATCCTGATCGCCGCGACGAACCGGCCGGACATCCTCGACCCCGCGCTGCTGCGTCCGGGCCGCTTCGACCGCCAGATCGTGGTGGACCGCCCGGACCGCAAGGGCCGGGTGAAGATCCTCGAGGTGCACACGCGCGGCAAGCCGCTGGCCAAGGCGATCGAGCTCGACACGCTGGCGGGCCAGACGCCGGGCTTCACGGGCGCGGACCTTCAGAACCTGGTCAACGAGGCGGCGCTGCTGGCGGCCAGGCAGGGCAAGCGCGAGATCGACCACCTCCAGCTGGAGGAGGGGATCATGCGCGTGATCGCCGGGCCGGAGAAGAAGACCAGGGTGATGTCGGAGAAGGAGCGCCGCGTCACCGCCTTCCACGAGATGGGGCACGCGCTGGTGGCGCACTACCTGCACAACACCGATCCGGTGCACAAGATCTCCGTGATCTCGCGCGGCCAGGCGCTCGGCTACACGATCTCGCTGCCGACCGAGGACAAGTTCCTCACCACGCGGGCGGAGCTGTCGGACACGATGGCCATGACGCTCGGCGGCCGTGCGGCCGAGGAGATCGTGTTCGGCGAGGTGACCACCGGCGCCTCGAACGACCTCGAGAAGGTGACCGCCACCGCCAAGCAGATGGTGATGCGCTTCGGCATGTCGGACAAGCTCGGCCCCAGGGTGTTCGGCCACGACCACGGCCAGCCGTTCCTGGGCCGTGAGTTCAGCTCCGAGCCCGACTACTCCGACGAGATCGCGCGGGAGATCGACGACGAGATCCGCCGCATCGTCGAGGAGGCACACCAGGTGGCGCGCGAGATCCTCGAGCAGCACCGCGAGAAGCTCGACACCACCTCGGAGATCCTGCTGCGCCGCGAGACGATCGAGCGCGAGCAGTTCATCGAGCTGCTCGAAGGCAAGGCCGAGGACGAGGTCTTCGGCCAAGAGCAGCCGGTGCTGCCCCCACCGCCCCCTGCCGCTCCGGAGGCACCGGAACGCAAGCCCGAGCGGGCGCCGAAGACGCTGCCGCGCCCGGGCCTGGCAGGCGGCACCGCCGAGATGCGCGGCGAGCCCCCGCCCGAGAAGCCCGAGCCAGCCTAGGCGCTAGCCCGCCTGACGGCGGCAAGCCCGAGCGCCTCGGCCACGCGCGGATCGTCGAGCGAGTCCACCGTGAGCGACGCGCCCTCGACCGGCAGGTCGGGGAAGTACGGCACCGCGATCACGTACATGCCGGCCGCGCGTGCCGCCGCCACCCCGGTGGCCGAGTCCTCCAGCGCGGCGGCGCGCTCCGGCTCGGCGCCCAGGGCCGTGCAGGCGGCCAGGTAGAGGTCGGGCGCCGGCTTCGGGTGCTCGACGTCGTTCGCCGTCACCACCACGTCGAAGTGACCGTCGAGCAGGCCGGCGACCGACAGGACACGCTCGACGAACTCGCGCGCCGAGTTCGAGGCGACCCCGACGGGCAGCCCCGCCGCCCGCACTGCCTCGACCAGCTCGAGCGCCCCGGGGCGCGGCGGGACACCGGCGAGCGACTCCTCCATGACCAGGTCGTGCAGCTCCGCGACGAGCGCGGCGCCATGACCGGGCAGGTCGAGCATCGCCTCCAGCTTCGCGGCGCTGGCGGCGGGCGAGGAGCCGATCAGGTCGCGCTTGTGCTCGACCGTGAAGGAGCTGCCGTGGCGCTCGAAGAGGGTCTCCTCCGCCCGCGTCCAGGCCTCCTCGGTGTCGAGGAGGAGCCCGTCGTTGTCGAACACCACCGCTGCGATGCGCCGCGCCACGGCGGCGATGATGGCGGTTTTGCGCTCAGCGCGGCTCGCGCACCGAGAGCAGGAAGTCGACCAGCGTGTCGAGATCGGCGTCGCTCAGGCGCTCGCCGAAGTTGTTCGGCATGGCGGCGCCTGGCGGATGCGACAGGATCGCCGCGGTGAGCGACTCACGCGTGTGGTCGGGCAGCCGGGAGTCGAGATCCGGGCCGATCGGACCGGTCGAGCCCGCGGCGGCGAGCCGGTGGCAGCCGCCGCAGCCCATGCGGGTGAAGACCGCCAGGCCGTCTCCACCGCTCGCGGTGCTGACGGTTCCTCTCGTCGAGGCCCGCTCGTCCGTGGTCAGCGCCACGACCGCGAACGCCGCCACGGCCGCCGCCAGGGCGGCGGCCAAGGGGGCGGCGTAACGGCGGGCGAAGCTCATCCGCCCGCCGGACTCGGCCCCCCGCGCCGCCGCTGCACGGCCGCCGCCACGAGCCCCGCCGCGAGGGCAGCGACCGCCGCCGCGAGAGCCGCGAGCACGTAGTTCGGGCCGTCATCGCCCGGCTCTCCCGGCGTGGTGAACGCCGCCGGTGCCACCACGGACCGCTCGCCGCCCTTGCCGATCTGCACCGGCGGGAACGTGTGCCGGGCGGAGAAGTCGTCGTCCACGACGTAGCTCCAAGTGCCCGCGGAGGGGAAGACCACGGTGGCCAGGTAGACGCCCGGCTCGCCGGTCGCCCGTGCCGGGAAGGTCTTCTCCTCGCCGCCAGCTTGCGGCGAGACGATCACGCTAGGCCTCACATCCTCGAGCGGGGTCACGCCGTGCTGCAGGACCGTCAGCTCGGCCCGCCAGGGCTCGCCCGGCGGGAGAGCCCGCGGAGGCGGTTCGAGTCCCACAGTCGCCCAGCCCCCGGCGCTCGCGGCCGCCGGCGCCGCCAGGGCGGCGGCGATCACGGCGAGCACGGTCAGTCGCGTCGTCATCGTCTCTCCTCTCGCGGGCTCTCCTGCTGTACAACCGCCGGGTGCGCTCGGTTCCCTTCACGCTCATGGGCGTCGTGAACGTCACACCGGACTCGTTCTCGGACGGCGGCCTGTTCGTCGAGCCCGAGGCGGCGATCGAGCACGGGCTGCGCCTGGCCGACGAGGGCGCCGGGATCCTCGACGTCGGCGGCGAGTCCACCCGGCCCGGGGCGGAGCCGGTCCCGGAACGGGAGGAGCTCGACAGGGTGCTCCCGGTGGTCGAGGCGCTGGCCGCCGCCGGCCGGAGCGTCTCCATCGACACCACCAAGCTCGAGGTCGCCCGCGCCGCGCTGGCCGCCGGTGCGACCATCGTGAACGACGTCTCCGCCTTCCGCTTCTCGCCCGCAATGGCCGGCCTGGTCGCGAGCGAGGGGGTGGACTGCTGCCTCATGCACATGCTCGGCGAGCCGCGCACGATGCAGTCGAACCCGCGCTACGACGACGTCGTCAGCGAGGTCAGGGCATTTCTCGAGGAGCGGCTCGCGTTCGCGACCGGGGAGGGCATCCCCGAGGAGCGCGTCTGGCTCGACCCGGGCATCGGGTTCGGCAAGACCGTCGAGCACAACCTCGAGCTGCTGCGCCGCCTGGACGAGATAGTCGCGATCGGCCGCCCGGTCGTGGTGGGCACCTCGCGCAAGAGCTTCCTCGGCAAGCTGACCGGAGGCAGGCCGGAGGATGAGCGGCTCCCCGGCACGATCGCCACCAACGTGCTTGCGCTCGAACGCGGCGCGAGCGTGTTCCGGGTGCACGACGTCGCCCCGCTGGCGGATGCCCTCGCCGTGGCCGCTGCTACGGTCGCGCCATGACCACGTGGGAGCGGGAGCCTGACGACGACTCCGAGGACGATCTCGACGACGACGCCCTTGACGAGGACCGTCAGTCGGCCTCGCCGGCCGTGACGATCGAGATCAACGGCCTGTCGCTCTACACCCGCCACGGCGTGTCCGAGGCCGAGCAGGAGCTCGGGCAGCGGCTGGTGTTCGACGTCGCCTTCGAGCTCGACGAATGCGACGCCACGGTCACCGACCGCGTCGAGGACACGGTCGACTACGGCGAGGTCTGCGAGCAGGTGGCGCTGGCCGCGCAGGAGCGCTCCTACCGGACGCTCGAGCGGCTCTGCACGGCGGTCGCGGACCGCCTGATCGACCGCTTCGGCGCCGAGTCCGTGCGGGTGAAGGCGGCCAAGCCGGAGCCCCCGATCCCCCTGCCCGTCGACGAGGTCTCGGTCGAGGTCTGGAAGGAAGTGTGAGCGATCCGCGCGCACCCGGCCGAGCCGGGTGCTTGCGGCCAAGCAAGACCGGATACCTCGCCCTGGGCTCCAACGAGGGCGACCGGCTCGCCAACCTGCGCGCCGCCCGGGAGGCCCTCGCCGGCCACGGGGTGGAGGTGATTGCGTCGTCCTCGGTCTATGAGACCGCGCCCCAGGGAGAGGTGACCGACCAGGCCGACTTCCTGAACGCCTGCCTGCGGGTACGCACCGACCGCGATCCCGAGCGGCTGCTCGACGTCTGCAAACGCGTCGAGCGCGAGCTGGGCCGCGCGCCCGGGGGGGTGCGGCACGGGCCCAGGCCGATCGACGTCGACGTGCTGCTGCTCGGCGATCTCGAGCATCGCTCGGAGCGGCTGACCCTGCCGCACCCCGAGGTCGGGAGCAGGCGCTTCGTGCTCGAGCCGCTCCTCGAGATCGACCCGGAGCTCCGCCTGCCCGGCGGGCCGCCGCTGCGCGATCTGCTGCCCGCCGTGGCCGACCAGCGCGTGACCCCCCACGCGGGGGGTTGCTGGCGGCGCTAGGTTGAGCCGTGCGCCGGGCCGGAGGAGGCTTGACCCGGTGCAGGAGCTCGCGACGTTCCGAGGCAACGACGATCCCGCCCTGGTGGCGGCCGCCCTCGCATGTCGCGCCTGCCTCTCCGGCGAGGTCGACTGGTCGCTCCGAATCGACGACTTCGAGGCCGAGGCGATCTGCCGCTGCCGCTCTTGCGGGTACGTGCGGCCGGTCTCGCTGAACTCGGAGCAGGCCCTCCGGTTGTCCCTTCAGGGCACCTAGCGGGTACAACTCAGCAATGGTGGTGCCGGCGCGTACGGACGCGCTCGACGTGATCGTCGAGCTCCTCGCGGAACTCGACCAGGAGCGCGGCTCGGGCGGCCTCGGCTTCTACGACCGGCTCTGCGACGCGCTCTGCCGCGTGGCGGGCATGGCGCGGGCGAGCCTGCTGCTCTACGACGAGGCGCGCCAGCTCGTCGTGCCGGTCGGGAGCCACGGCATCGAGCCCGGCATCCTCGAGGACATCTACGGCACGCTCGAGGAGACCCCGATCGCCCAGGTGGCGCTGTCCGATGACCGCGTGGTGCAGGTGACCGGCGAGCTCGAGCGCTGGGTCCCGGAGCGCTACGCCCGCTTCGGCGGCGTGCAGACGCTTACCTGCACACCGGTCTCGGCGGGCGGGCGCTGGCTCGGCGTCGTGTTCGCCGACCGGGGCGGCGGCCCCTTCACGCTGAGCGAGGACGAGCGCCACGCGATGTGGACGCTCGGCAAGACCGCGGCGCTCGCCGCGAGCGTGCGCATCGCGACCAGCCAGCAGGGACGCGCCCGCCTGCTTCAGGCTCGCATCGACCTCGCGCGCGAGATCCACGAGCGCGTCGTGCAGCGGCTGTTCGGCGTGTCGCTGGTGCTCGGCTCCGAGGGTGCGCTGAGCGAGGAGGTGCGGCGCCGCTGCGCGGAGGAGATGCAGGCCGCGCTGACGGACCTGCGCGACGCGCTGGCCCGCCCGCTGTCGCCGCCCAGCCTCGACACGGGCGCCACCCTGCGGGAGGAGCTCGCCCGGCTCGGCCGGCACTACAAGGACCTGCCGCTCGAGCTGGAGTGGGACGCGGGCGTGGAGGTGCCGGACGACGTGGAGGCGCTTGCCCAGTCCGTGCTCGCCGAGGCGCTGCGCAACGCCGACAAGCACGCCGAGCCCACCAGCGTGCGGGTGCGCGTGGGAAGCGCCGACGGCACCTTCGTGCTGGAGGTCCGAAACGACGGCGCCAGGACGGCGCCGCGCGGCACGCGCGGCACGGGCATGGGACTGCGG
>JBOGXT010000757.1:0-4389 GCA_050694635.1 Thermoleophilaceae bacterium | reverse complement strand
CTCTGACCGCGGCGGGGCCACGCGCCCGAAGAACAGGCCCTGGAGCACGGCCGCCGAGGGCCCCGGGTCCTGGCTGATCCAGTCGAGCCCGGTGTCGCCCAGGTGCGTGAGCCCGCGCGGCACCATCCGCGCGCCGGCGGCCACGAGCCGGGCGAGCGGCTGGCCGAAGGTGAGCCACACCAGCAGCGGCGCGAACGCCAGCGCGCAGCCGAGCAGCGCGTTGTCGAGCACCGGCATCTCGATCACGAGCCCGTTCACGCGCTCCGGCGCGGCGGCGGCCGCCTCCAGCGCCGCGTTCGCACCCAGCGACGTGCCGCCGATCACCGCCCGCTCGACCTCGAGGTGGTCCAGCAGCGCGATCGCCTGCCGGCCGAAGATAGTCATCGAGTAGTTCGGCATCTCGGGCGGCCGGTCGGAGCCGCCGTGACCGAGCAGGTCGAGGCACACGACACGGTGGCCGCGACCCGCGAGCGTCTCCGCGAGCGGCCGGTGCATGCTGCGCGAGAACAGCAGGCCGGGCAGCAGGACGACGAGGCGCTCCCCGGCCCCGTACTCGTCGTAGACGAGCCGGTGCCCCTCGAACTCGAAGTGGCGTGTCGTCGAGGTCATGCAGCGCCTGAGGATAGTGCGCCCGCATCGGCGTTCCGCGGCCCTGCCGCTGACTTGCAGGGAGGAATAGCATCAGTCGCTGGAGAGGAGAGCGACATAAGGGAGGTCAGATGAGCGCGTCCGTGCGCGTGGAGGTCACCGTCAACGGCGAAAGGCACGAGTCGGATGTCGAGCCGCGGTTGCTGTTGGTCCACTACCTGCGGGACGAGCTCGGGCTCACGGGCACCCACGTGGGCTGCGACACCTCCAACTGCGGCGCCTGCACGGTCCACCTGAACGGCGAGGCGGTCAAGAGCTGCACCGTGCTCGCCGTGCAGGCCGACGGCGCCGAGGTCACGACGATCGAGGGACTGGGGCAGGAGGGCGCGTTGCACCCGCTACAGGAAGGGTTCTGGGCGCAGCACGGGTTGCAGTGCGGATACTGCACGCCCGGGATGATCATGGCCTCGGCGGATTTGCTGGCTCGGAACCCGGATCCCAGCGAGCACGATGTTCGTGAGGCGTTGGCGGGCAACCTGTGCCGGTGCACCGGCTACCAGAACATCGTCAAGGCGGTGCAGGCCGCCGCCGCGCAGATGCGGGGCGCTCAGGCGCAGCCCGCGAAGGAGGAGGTGACGGTCTGATGGGCGCTCCCGGTGCAGAGGCAGCCGAACGCACCGAGCCCGGCGGCAACGGCTTCGTCGGACGCTCGCTCAAGCGCAAGGAGGATCCGCGCCTGATCACGGGCCGCGCGACGTACACCGACGACATGGGGCTTCCAGGGATGGTCTACGCGGCGATCGTGAGGTCGCCGGAGGCGCACGCCCGGATCGTCTCGATCGACACGACGGCCGCCCGCGAGCAGTCCGGGGTCGAGGCGGTATTCATCGGGGAGGACCTGGCCGACATGGCAGCGCCCTGCCCTATGGTGTTCGTCCCGCCGGGGGTCGAGATGCGCGTGCCCGACCACTGGCCGCTTGCCCGCGGCAAGGTCGGCTACGTCGGCCAGGCGGTCGCGGTCGTGCTCGGGAGGGACAAGTACGGCGTGGTCGACGCGGCGGAGCAGGTCGTGGTCGAGTACGACCCGCTGCCCGTGGTCGTCGACCCCGAGAAGGCGCTCGAGGACGGCGCGCCGATCATCCACGAGGAGTTCGGCACCAACAAGGTGTTCGAGTGGTCGTTGCCGGGCGGCGACGTCGAGGCCGCCTTCCAGGACGCCGAGGTGGTGGTCGAGAAGCGCATCCTCAACCACCGCACCGCCGGGGCGGCGATCGAGCCGCGGAGCGCGCTGGCCGAATGGCGCGAAGGCAAGCTGACGCTCTGGAGCTCGACGCAGATCCCGCACATCTGCCGCGTCATCCTCTCCATCCAGCTCGGAATCACCGAGGACAAGATCCGCGTCGTGGCACCCGAGGTCGGTGGCGGCTTCGGCTCCAAGCTGCAGGTCTACGGCGAGGAGGTGCTCGCCTGCTGGTGTGCGCGCAAGCTCGGAAAGCCGGTCAAGTGGACGGCCACGCGCTCGGAGGAGATGGCGACCACGCACCACGGACGCGACCAGATCGACTACGTGCGGATCGCGGCCAAGCGCGACGGAACCGTCACCGGGATCCACGCCAAGATCATCCAGGACTGCGGCTCCTACCACCTGATCGAGGGGCCGGTCATCCCGACGTTCAGCGCCTGTGTGATCAGCGGCTGCTACGACTTCGCCGCCGTCCAGACGGACATCGTCGGCGTGTTCACGAACAAGTTCACGACCGACGCCATACGCGGCGCCGGCCGCCCCGAGGCGACCCACATGATCGAGTTGACCATGGACGAGCTCGCCAAGGAGCTCGACATGGACCCGTTGGAGCTGCGGCGGAAGAACTTCATCACGGAGTTCCCGAGCGAGCGCCCGCACGGATTCATCTACGACTCCGGGGACTACGGGGGCACGCTCGATCGCTGCCTGGAGATGCTCGAGCTCGATGCCTTCCGTCGCGAGCAGGCCGAGCTGCGGGAGCGCGGCGTCTACCGCGGCGTTGGCTTCTCGACCTACGTCGAGATCTGCGGGCTCGGACCGTCACGGGCGCTCGGGCCCGATGGCTGGGGCATGCAGGGCGGCTACTTCGAGTCGGCCCAGGTGCGAGTGCACCCGACGGGCTCGGTCACCGTGTACACCGGGACCTCGCCGCACGGCCAGGGCCACGAGACCGGCTTCGCGCAGATCGTCGCCGACCGCTTGGGCGTGACGCCCGACGTCGTCGACGTGATCCACGGCGACACCAACACCGGCCCATTCGGGAAGAACACCTACGGCTCGCGGTCGCTCGCGGTCGGCGGCGAGGCGATCGCCCGCGCCGCCAAGAAGGTGCAGGACAAGGCTAGGCGCATCGTGGCGCACAAGCTCGAGGCGGCGACGGAGGACATCGAGCTCGTCGACGGCTCCTTCCAGGTGCGCGGCTCGCCCGACAAGGCGATGTCGCTCGCCGATGTGGCCGGCGAGGCGTACATCCCCGCCGACCTGCCGGAGGGCATGGAGGCCGGGTTGGACGAGATGTGCTTCTACGACCCGTCCAACTTCGTCTGGCCGTTCGGCGCGCACGCGTGCATCAGCGAGGTGGACGCCGAGACCGGCCGCGTCGACATCGTGCGCTACGTGGCGGTTGACGACTGCGGGCCGGCCATCAACCCGCTGTTGATCGACGGCCAGATCCACGGCGGGATCGTCCATGCGGTGGGCCAGGCGCTCTACGAGCAGGTCGTCTACGACGGAGACGGCCAGCTCGTGACCGGCACCTTCGTGGACTACGCGCTCCCGAGCGCGGCGGACGTGCCCAGCTTCGAGACCGACCGCACCGAGACGCCGTCGCCGACCAATACGCTTGGCGTCAAGGGGGTCGGCGAGGCGGCGACGATCGCCTGCTCGCCGGCCGTGGTGGCGTCCGTGCTCGACGCGCTGGAGCCGCTCGGCGTCACGTCCATCGACATGCCGCTCACGCCGATGCGGGTCTGGCAGGCGATCCAGGAAGGAGGTGCGTCGTGATCCCGGCGGCCTTCGACTACACCGCACCCGAGTCCCTGGACGAGGCGCTCGCGGCGCTCCGCGAGGGGGGCGAGGACGCCAAGCTGCTGGCCGGCGGCCACTCGCTGCTGCCGCTCATGAAGCTGCGGCTGGCCGTCCCGACGCTGCTGGTGGACCTGCGCCGCGTACCTGGCCTGAGCGCGATCGAGCGCGAGAACGGCACATTCCGGGTGGGCGCCATGACCACCCACCACCAGGTGGCGACGGGGGGCCTCGGCCTGGCGTCGGCGGCAGCGGCGACCATCGCCGACCAGCAGGTGCGCAATCGCGGCACGATCGGCGGCTCGCTGGCGCACGGCGACACCGCGGCCGACATGCCCGCCGTCCTGCTTGCCTGCGAGGGCGAGGTGACGGCGCGCGGCTCGGCTGGCGAGCGGACGATTGCGGCGGCCGAGCTGTTCGAGGACTACCTCACCACGGCGCTCGCTCCCGACGAGGTGCTCACCGAGGTGCGGCTGCCGGCGATGGACGGCTACGGCTTCGCGTACAGGAAGTTCAACCGCCGCGTCGAGGACTGGGCGATGGTCGGCGTCTGCGCGCTGGTCAAGAAGGCCGGCGACGGCTCGTGCGAGGACGTGCGGATCGGGCTCACGCACATGGGCTCGACGCCGCTGCGCGCGACCGCCGCCGAGCAGGCGCTGCGCGGCCGCGGGCTCGACGCCCAGGGCATCGCGGCGGCCGCCGAGCAGGCCGCCGAGGGCGCCGCCGGCCGCGTTGGTCACCCCGCCAACCAC
>JBOGXT010000756.1:0-1679 GCA_050694635.1 Thermoleophilaceae bacterium | reverse complement strand
GCCGGACAGCGTGCCGGCCTGGTAGACGTCGCCCGCCGGGGCGACCCGCTCCATCAGCTCGCGGCGTCCCGCGTAGGCGGCCGCGGGCAGCCCGCCGCCGATCACCTTGCCGAGCACAGTGAGGTCGGGCGTCACGCCCTCGCGCCCCTGCACGCCGCCGGGCGCCACGCGGAAGCCGGTGATCACCTCGTCGAAGACGAGCAGCGCGCCGCTGGCCTTCGTCTGCGCCCGCAACTCGCGCAGGAAGCCGTCATCGGGAAGGACCAATCCCATGTTCGCCGGATAGGGCTCGCATACGACCGCCGCGAGCTCCCCCTCGGGCACGACGCCCCACGGCACGACGGTCGTGTCGGCCGCCTGTGCGCGGGTCACGCCCGGCGAGGCGGGGATTCCCTGGGTGGCCAGGCCGGAGCCGGCCTCGGCCAGCAGGCCGTCGACGTGCCCGTGGTAGGCGCCCGCGAACTTCGCGATGCGATCGCGGCCGGTCACGGCGCGCGCGAGTCGCAGTGCGCTCATCGAGGCCTCCGTCCCCGAGGAGGTCATTCGCACCATCTCGGCGGACGGCACCCGCTCGACGACCTCGGCGGCGAGGTCGACCTCCGCCTCGGTCGGCGCCCCGAAGCTCGTGCCGGCGGCCGCGGCGGCGGTCACGGCCGCGATGACGTCCGGATGTGCGTGGCCCGCGATCAGCGGCCCCCATGACATGACCCAGTCCACGTAGCGGTTGCCGTCGACGTCGATCAGCTCGGCGCCCTCGCCGCGGGTCACGAAGATCGGATCGCGCCCGATCGAGCGCATCGCCCGCACCGGCGAGTTCACCCCGCCGGGCAGAAGCCCGGCCGCGCGCTCGTAGGCGCCGGCCGAACGCGACCCCTTACCCTGCGCAGCCCGGCGAGCCGGCTGCTTCGGGCCTCCTACGCGTACTGCGCTTCCCACTCCCGGTGCGCGTCCGTGAAGTAGAGGAGGCGGATCTTCTTGAACTCGGTCGACGAGTACAGCGTGCGGCGCTCCTCGATGCCGGTGTCGGCGGCGATCGTGTCGAGGATCGCGTCGCACTCCTCCTTCGAGCGCCCGTGGGCCATCGTGAACACCGAGTAGGGCCAGTCCGCGTACGTGGGGCGCTGGTAGCAATGCGAGATGCCGCGATAGGCCGCCATGCGCGGGCCCATCTCGAGGATGCGCTCCTCGGGCACCTTCCACACCCCCATCCCGTTGGCCGAGAATCCGGCGCGGCGGTGGAAGAGGATCGCGGCCACCCGGCGCAGCGCCCTGCGCTCGCGCATGTCCTCCAGGTGGTCGAGCAGGCGGCCGACCGGCACGCCGAGCTCGCGCGCTGCGGGTGCGAAGGGCTCGGCCACCGCCTCCATCGGACCCTGGGTTGCACGGATCACCGCGAGGTCGAGCTCGGACAGCTCGATCGCCTCCGGTTCGGTGTGGTCGACGGCCTCGGCCGCGGCGGCGAGCGCCTCGGTGCCCTTCTCCATCTCGAGGTCCATGCGGATCTTGAACAGGCGCAGGGTGGGCAGCTGGCGCACCGACTCCGCGCCGGTCAGGCGCTGGAGCACGTCGAGCGTGCCGTCCAGGCCGAGCCGCGAGCCGGGCTCCGTGGCGATCGTGAACCAGATGTTGAAGTCGTGGTCGCGCAGGTAGTTGTGCGAGACGCCCGGGTGCGAGTTGAT
>JBOGXT010000755.1:0-4583 GCA_050694635.1 Thermoleophilaceae bacterium | reverse complement strand
CTGATCGTGCGCGCCCAGGCGGGCGCCGGGGCGCTGGAGGACGCGGCGCGACGGCGCCCCGGTTGGATCGCGCTTGCCGTCGCGGCCGGCGCCGTGTTGCCGGTCCAGGGCGCGATCAACGCCCGGCTCAACGCCGAGCTCGACGCGACGGTCGCGGTGGGGGCGTTCTCCTTCCTGGTGGCTACCGCCGCCATGTCCCTGACGCTGGGCGCCATCCTCGCGGCGGGCGCCGCGCGACCCCGGGTCGAGCCGCTTCGCGGGGTTCCATGGTGGGGCTGGCTCGGCGGGCTCTGCGGCGCCACCTATGTGACCTCGGTCTTCATGCTGATCCCGGAGATCGGTGCGGCGCCGGTGGTGGTCCTCACCGTGGCGGGCCAGCAGCTCGCCTCGGTAGCGGTCGACCGCTACGGCCTGCTCCGCCTCCCGCGCCGAGCGATCTCCGGCCGCCGCCTCGCGGGCGTTGCCGTGCTGGTCGCCGGCGTTGCGCTGATCACGCTCGGCTAGGCTCGGCGTCAGTGTCAGACGCGGAGACAAACAGGCCGCGCGTGCTCGTCGTCGAGGACGAGGGCGAGGCGCGGGCCCGGATCCGGGGCGAGCTCGAGCGGCGCTACGGCGGCGACTATCGAGTCAGGTGCGAGGGGTCGGCGCTGGCGGCGCTCGCGAAACTGGAGCGCTGGCGCGCCGCCGGCGACGCGGTCGCGCTCGTGCTGGCGGACCAGTGGATGCCCGACCTCACGGGCGAGGAGTTCCTGGCACGCGCCAAGGCGCTGTTCCCCGACGCCAAGCGCGCCCTGCTCGTGAGCTTCGGGGCGTGGGGGGACCGCGCGACCGCCGACGCGATGCTGCGCGCCATGGCGCGCGGCCGGATGGACTACTACGTCCTGAAGCCGTGGCGGCGCGCCGACGAGTACTTCCACCGGACGGTCACGGAGTTCCTCCACGAGTGGGAGCGGGCGAGCTCGGCCTCGCCGCAGGAGATCGCCGTCATCTGCGAGCGTCGGTCGCCGCGCTCGCACCAGCTGCGCGAGCTGCTGGCGCGCAACGGCGTGCCGCACGTCGTCCACGACACCGACTCGGCTGAGGGCAGCAGGCTGCTCTCGGAGGCGGGCCGGGAAGGTACCCGCGAGCCGGTGGTCCTGCTGCTCGGCGGCGGGGTCCTCGTGGACCCGACCAACGCCGAGCTGGCCGACGCCTACGGCGTGAGCACCTCGCTGGAGAGCCGGTCGGAGTTCGACGTGGCGGTGGTGGGCGCCGGGCCGGCCGGGCTGGCCGCGGCCGTTTACGCCTCGTCGGAGGGCCTCGACACTCTGATCGTGGAGCGGGAGTCGATCGGCGGCCAGGCCGGCTCGAGCTCCCTGATCCGCAACTACCTGGGCTTCGCCCGCGGCGTGAGCGGGTCGGAGCTCGCCCAGCGGGCGTTCCAGCAGGCGTGGATCTTCGGCGCTCGCTTCCTCCACACACGCGCCGTGACGGCGCTGCGTCCCGGCGACGGCCGCCACGTGCTGACCCTGTCCGACGGCAGCGAGGCCACGGCCACCGCCGTGGTGCTCGCCACCGGAATCTCGTACCGGCGCCTCGGAATCCCGGAGCTCGAGGCCCTGGTCGGGACCGGGGTCTTCTACGGCGCCTCGGTGTCGGCGGCCCGCGTCCACGCGGGCCAGGAGGTCTACGTGGTCGGCGGCGGCAACTCGGCGGGGCAGGCGGCGGTGCACCTCGGCCGCTACGCGGAGCGGGTGACGATCCTCGTTCGGCGCGGCTCCCTGGCCGAGACGATGTCGAGCTACCTGATCAACGAGATCGACGCCGCCGAGAACATCGACGTTCGCCCTCACACTGAGGTCACGGGCGGCTTTGGCGAAGGCGCCCTGGAGGCCATCGCGCTGCGCGACTGCCGCTCCGGCCGCGCCGAGACCGTGCCGGCCGGCGCGCTCTTCGTCCTCATCGGCGCAGAGCCGCACACCTCCTGGCTCCCCGCGGCCGTCCGCCGCAACGAGTGGGGCTACCTGCTGAGCGGCCCCGACCTCCCGCCGGGCAGCTGGCCGCTTCGGCGCCGGCCGCTGATGCTCGAGACGAGCCTGCCCGGCGTGTTCGCCGTGGGCGATGCCCGCAACGGCTCGACCAAGCGGGTCGCGTCCGCCGTGGGCGAGGGATCGGTGGTCATCGAGCAGGTGCACCAGCTGGTGGATTCCGCAGAGGCGCCGCGTCGCGTGCACAGCGCCACGGGCTCGTAACTACCGGCGCTCCTCGATCTCGCTCGCCGACGGCATGCCGTCCCGGGCGCCGGACCTGCTGACCGAGAGCGCCGCCGCGACGGTCGCCTGGCGAGCCGCCCGCTCGAGCGCCCAGCCGCGCGCCAGCCCGGCGGCGAGCACGCCGGTGAACGCGTCCCCGGCGCCGGTGGTGTCGCGTACCTGGACGCTCGGAGGCCTGATCCGGGTGACGCGCCCCCCCGCGGCCACGAACACGCCCCGCGCTCCGGCCGTGACCAGGGCTCCGGCGCAAGCCGACCCTCTCGCCAATGCCTCGGCGGCCACGGCCGGGTCGTCGTGACCGGTCAACTCGGCCGCCTCGCCCTGGTTCGGAGTCAGGATGGGATCGAGGTCGGCCAGCGCCGACGGGAGCGGCCGTGCCGGCGCCGGATTGACCACCACCGTCATGCCGCGTCCGGCTGCCAGGGCGGCGCCGGCCACGAGTGCCTCGTCCTCGACCTCGAGGCTGAACACCGCGCACCTCGCCCGCGAGAGGTCGAGCGCTTCGAAGGCCCGTTCCACGTGGCCCGCTCCCAGCTCGTGGTTCGCGCCGGAGGCCACGGCTATCTGGTTTTCGCCTCGATCGTCCACGACGATCGCCGCCACCCCCGTCGCGACCCCCGGAAGCGTGGTCACGCCGGCGGTGTCGACGCCCTCGGCGACGAGGTCGTCGATCAGCCGCGCCCTGAAGTCGTCGTCCCCGACGGCCCCGACGAGCGCCACCGCGGCGCCCGCGCGTGCCGCCGCCACCGCCTGGTTGGCGCCCTTGCCACCCGACGTCAGCCGGAACGAGCCGCCGGTAACGGTCTCCCCCGGTCCCGGCAGCGAGCCCACGTTCAGCACGATGTCCGCGTTGAGCGAGCCCACGACCAGCAGCTGCGGCGCGCCGCTCATCCCGGTCGTCCGAGCCGGTCGACCGCCGCCACCACGAGCTCCCAGAAGCCCGGGGCGTCGAGCTCCAGCGCGACCTTGGCGTTCGGGGCGAGGCCGCGCACCCCGAACCGATCGCAGACCGTCGCCCCGCGCGTGTGAAGTCCGTGGAGCTCGACGGCGACGTGGGCGTCCTCGCAGCGCACCAACGCCGGATCGATCACGCGCGCGACGGCAACGGGATCGTGCAGCGGAGCCCCGGGCAGACCCCAGATCTCGCGGTAGCGGTCGCGGAAGAAGCCGAGCAACAGCACCACCGTGTCGGCCAGCGGCGTGCCGAGCGCCCGCAGCCGATCGAGGACCGCATCGGTGGCCAGCGCCTGGTGGGTCACGTTGAGCCCGCACATCGTGACCGGCAGGCCGCTGGAGAACACGACGTCCGCTGCCTCGGGATCCACGAACATGTTGAACTCCGCCAGCGGCTGGACGTTCCCCACGCCCACCGAGCCGCCCATCAACACGACCTCACGGACGCGCGAGGCCACGTCCGGGCAGGTCCGAAGCAGCAGGGCGATGTTCGTGAGCGGTCCGGTGGGCACGAGGGTGATCGGCTCCGCGCTCTCGCGCAGCAGCCGTGCCATCAGGGTTACGGCGTGCTCGCCGGCCAGCGGCACGTCCGGCTTCGGGAGCTCCGCCCCCTCGAGACCCGACTCGCCGTGGACGTGCGCGGCGGTTCGCAGGACCCCCACCAGCGGCCCGGGCGCGCCCGCGGCGATCGGGACGTGGCGGATGCCGGCCATCGTGCAGACCGCCCTGGCGTTGTGGGTCGTCCGCTCGAGCGTGCCGTTGCCGGCGACGGTGGTGATGGCCCGCAGGTCGATCCCCGGGTGGGCCGCCGCCAGCATGATCGCGACCATGTCGTCGTGCCCGGGATCGCAGTCCAGGATGATCGGGGTGGCGGCCGTCGGGGGGCTCATCGCACGAAAGGATGATGATCAGGTAGTAGCGTCGCCGGCATGCTGCTGTGCACGCTCGGGGATGTCGTGCTCGACGTCGTCGTTCGCCTGGAGCGGGCGCTCGTACCGGGGGACGACGTGTTCGCGCGTACGACCCTGGGGGCCGGTGGCCAGGCGGCCAACGTGGCCGCCTGGGCCGTCGCCCTCGGCGCGCGGGCGCGCTACGTCGGCCGGCGAGGCGACGACCTCTCGGGCCGGCTCCTGGAGGCCGAGCTGGCCGAGCGCGGGGTCGAGATCGCCGGCCCGGCCGGCGGCCGCACCGGGGTCGTGGTCTCCCTGATCGGCGCCGACCACGATCGTTCGATGGCCTCCGACCGCGGCTCGGCCCCCGACCTCGGTGCCGCTGACCTCGACGAGTCCGCCTTCCGGGGCTGCGAGTGGCTGCATCTCTCGGGCTACATGCTCGCGCGCCGGCCCGGCGCCGACGCGGCCGCCGCGGCCGCCGGAC
>JBOGXT010000754.1:0-5839 GCA_050694635.1 Thermoleophilaceae bacterium | reverse complement strand
ACCACGACGGTCGCCCCGCCGGCACCCGCCAGCGACGAGGTCCCGCCAACGATCGAGATCCGCACCGGCGGGCGGCTGCGTAGCGGCGGGGGACTGAGGGTATGGATCGCGGCCCCCGAGGAGCCATGCCATGTCACGGTCGGCGGAACGGTGGCAATTGCGGGCGGCAGCGCAGCGCCCTTGCGCCTGAGGCGCGTTGAGGCCCAACTTGCGCATGGCGCAAACCTCCCGTATGCGACTAGCGCGATCGAGCCCAGACTCGGCTGGCGCGGGCTCGAGGCGGTGCGGCAGGCGCTGAAGAACGGGCGCCGCGTCGAGGCCAGGATCGTGGTCACTGCCGTCGACGCAGCGGGCAACCGCACGGTCGAGCGGTTGACGGTCCAGCTTCGCCACTAGGGATCGCCGCGGCCAGATAGACGTTCCGCACGGGCACAGGCGAGGGGCGACGGGAGTCGCCCCTCGCGCCTCATCACCGCGTTGGACCGCCGCGATCCGGCTGAACGGCCGTCATCGGAGTAGTAGACGGCTCTCACATGCGGCAGCGGCACGACGCCTGATCGGCGCAGCCAAGTCTTCGGGCTGTGGAATGGCGGGCTCCGATCCGTCGCCCGCTGCTGCTTGCCCTCGAGTTAGGAACGAGGTGGGAACCCAACGCGTCCCCGCGTCGCCTCTCCTGTCCGCTCTCCCTCCCAAGGAGTAGGCCGCAGGTTCGAATCCTGCTCGGGGCGCTGTCTGGCGCCACCGGCCCCCGCTTAAGACGACCGCACCTGCCCCATCTGGTGCTTGAATTGAGGACGTGTCCTCGCGCTCCGCGGGTGAACGCATTCTCGTCACGGACGGCGAGACCCGGTCCGTGGTCGCGGCGTGCCGCGGTCTCGCGGCAGCGGGCTTTCGCGTAGGCGCGGTCGCCGGCACGAGGCCGTCGCCGGCGCACTGGTCGCGCAGCTGCGACGAGCGCTTCGCGCTGCCGCATCCGCTCGAGGATTCCGAGGGGTTCGTCGCCGGCATCGAGCGGGTCGTCTCCCGCGCTCCCTACGCGGTCCTCGTACCGGGCAGCGACTCCTCCCTCCTCAACCTCTCGCGCGAGCGCGATCGCATCGAGCCCCACGTGCGGATGGGCCTGCCACCGCACGAAGCGGTCACCGCGAGCCTCAGCAAGCTGGCGCTCGCCGACGCGGCGGCTGCGGTCGACCTCGCGACACCTGAGACCGCGGTATGCGAAGGCGTGGACGAGGCCGTGGACGCCGCGGGCGAGATGGGCTATCCCGTCGTGCTGAAGCCCGCCAGCTCGCTGATCGAGGTGGGCGGTGTGGCGATGCGCGTGGGAAGCATGCGCGTCGACACTACGGAGCGGCTGGCCGAGCTGGCGCCTCGCTACGGCGCGCCGTGCCTCATCGAGCGCACCGAGGCGGGCAAGATCGTCTCCTTCGCCGGCGTCATCGCCGAGGGCGGTCTGATCGTCACCGCCGCGTCGCGCTACGCGCGCACTTGGTACCCCGAGAGCGGCAACGTCTGCTTCTCCGAGACCATCGAACCGCCCGCCTCGCTCTCGGAGCGGGTCGTCGCGCTGCTCCAGGCCGTGGGCTGGGAGGGCATCTTCGAGCTCGAGCTGATCGAGCGGCCGGGCGGCTCCTATGCCGCGCTCGACCTGAACCCCCGCCTGTATGGCTCGCTTGCCCTCGCCATCGCGGCCGGCGCCAACCTGCCGGCGGTCTGGTGCGACTGGCTGCTCGGGCGGGATGCCCGCCCCGCGAGTGCGCGACCCGGGATCCGGTACCGCTGGGAGGACGCCGACTTCCGGCACGCGCTCAGCGTGGCGCGCGGCGGAAGGCCCGGCGAGGCTGCCGCGATCCTCCGGCCGCGTCGCGGCACAACCCACCCGTACCTCGCGGCGGACGATCCCGGCCCGTTCGTCGCCCGGTCGATCGAGCTCATGCGGCTTGCGCCAAGGCACGCTCGGGTCGCGCCGCCCGGCCAGGTCGCGATCATCGGCGCGGGGCCGTACGGGCTCGCCGCCGCGGCGCACCTGCGGCACGCGGGCGTCCCGGTTCGGGTGTTCGGCGAGGTCCTCGAGTTCTGGCGGCAGATGCCACAGGGCATGGTCCTTCGGTCGCGCAAGCGCTCGAGCCACATCGCGGACCCAGACCGCAGGCTCACCATCGACGACTACGAGGCGGCGACCGGCCGCACCGTCAGAAGGCCCTCGCTCACTCTCGATGAGTTCATCGACTACGGTCAGTGGTTCCAGCGCAACGCGGTGCCCGACGTCGACCGCCGCAAGGTTCGGCTTCTCGAGCGGACGAACGGCTCCTTCCGGCTCGAGCTCGAGGACGGCGAGGAGCTCAGCGCGGACCGGGTGGTGGTGGCCGCCGGCCTGGCCCCGTTCGGACGCCTGCCCGAGCCCTTCCGTTCGCTGCCGCCGGCGCTCGTGTCCCACTCGTCCGACGTCCGCGACCCGTCGCAGTTCGCCGGGCGCAAGGTGCTGGTCGTGGGCGCCGGGCAAAGCGCGCTCGAATCCGCCGCGCTGCTCCACGAGGCGGGCGCGGAGGTGGAGGTCACGGCGCGGGCCGAGCAGATCTGGTGGCTCGCCCCCGACGGGGCGCCCCGCCGGGGCATTCGCTCGCGTCTGCCGCTCCCCCCAACGGACGTGGGGGGCTTTGCCACCGGCTGGATCGCCGCGATTCCGGACCTCTTCCGGCTCGCGCCGCGGTCCCTCAAGCCGGTCGTCTCGTACCGCTGCATCCGGCCGGCGGCATCCGCCTGGCTGCGGCCTCGCCTCGAGGACGTTCCGGTCGCGATGCAGGCCGTCGCCGTGGGCGCCCAAGCGTCGAACGGGAGCGTGAGCGTCCACCTCGCCGGCGGCGATGAACGGGCGTTCGACCACGTTCTGCTCGGGACCGGGTACGACATCGACGTCCGCTCGTATCCGTTCCTGTCGCCGCAGCTCGCAGACGAGCTCGACGTCGAGGGCGGCTACCCGCGCCTTCGCCAGGGTTTGGAGTCCTCCGTATCGGGCCTCCATTTCGTAGGAGCGCCGGCGGCGCTCTCCTTCGGGCCAATCATGCGGTTCGCCGTCGGGACCTGGTACGCGGCGCCGTCGCTGACCAGGCGCGTCGTCGGCCAGTGGCGGCGTCCACTTCAGAGATCGTTCTGAGGCGGTTCAGCGCCTCGCCATGCCGAGCTCGCGGTAGGTGGATCGAGCCCGCGAAAGAAGCTCCTTCGCCCGCTCTCGGTCTCCCCCGCCACTGCGCCGGAGCAGCATGCGGGCATGGTCCTCCTGCGTGTGTGCGACCCAGGGCCGAGCGCCCATCCTCTCGTTCATTCGCAGCGCCTCCTCGAAATGTCGCGCCGCGTCCTCGAAGCGGCCCAGCAGCGTCGCGAGGATGCCGAGCGGCCGGCTTGCGGAGCCGAGCGCGACCTCGGGAACCGCCACCGCATTGAGCGAGCCATAGGGCAGGAGGAGGTCGTATAGGCCAGCGGCGCGCTCTATGTCTCCGAGGATTGTGCAGGTCTCCGCGAGCAGGCAGACGCTCGTGAGCCACTCCTCGTCGACGTGCCAATCCGACAGGTCGTGGCTCGTGAGCTCGCGAAGGAGGTCCTCCGCCTCTTCGGTGCGCTCCAGGCGCGCGTGGACATGGGCGAGCACGCTGCCCCGTGCCAGCGGGCCGGAGAACTCGTGCCCGGGGTCCTGGATCTCCCGCTCGAATTCCTCGAGGCGTCCCTGCTCTCGACGCAGCAGGAACAGTGGGAGCGTGCGCGCGATCGCCGCCGCACTAAAGCTCTGGACGCGCTCGCCGACCGCCGCCGCGCGCTCGATCAGCTCCGCCACCTCGGTGAACCGGCCCCCCGCCAACGCAAGCGTCGCCTCCGCCACGGCGAGCATCCAAAGCTGGGCCGGCTGCCGGAGCTCCTGCGCAACGCGGGTCATCGAGGCGAACTCGGTCGCACGGCGAGCGGGGTCCCCGAGCTCCCAGGCGGCCCAGAACGCGTGCTCGTGTCCGTCGAAGAGGCGTTCCCGGTCGCCGGTCGTTCCCGCCAGGGAGACGATCTCGCTCCCTTCGGCCAAGCGCCTCTGGGCGGTGTGGGGTGCGTGTAGCGCGGCGTCCGCGGCGGCGAGCGCGTAGGCGACCGCCGCCGGGTCGCCGACCCTGCGCGCGGCCCGGACGGCTTCCTCACAGATCCGCTCGCGACGATGTCGGGAGGGTTCGCCGCGCAGTGCGGCGGCCAAGCGGGAGAGCAGCCGGACGCGCAAGGTGCTGTCCGCCTCGCCGAGGGCGGCGAGCGCGTCCTGGAGCAGCGGAACGAGCCGCTCGTCGCTCATCGCGCGATCCCAGACGAACCTTCCCCCGTAGCCGACCGCCGCGCGGCCGAGCAGCTCGGGCAGCCCTGCAGACCGTGCGAGCTCCGCCGCCGCCCAGAAGCTCGACTTGGCCCCCGGGGCGTCCCCGGCCCGGCCCTTGGAGTCCGCCAGGGCCAGAAGCAGCTCACAGCGGCGACGGGCGGTCGCTGCGCTGTCCGGCCCGAGCGCCTCGAGCGCCATCTCGTACAGGCGCACCGCCTCCTCGTACGCGAGGAGGGCGACCGCCCGCGCGCCGGCCCGCCGGGCATACGCGACCGCTTTCTGACCGTCTCCGCCCGCGGCGGACTCGAAGAAGTGATGCGCGAGCTCCGCGAGATGGGGATCGAGGTCCGAGGAGTAGAGAGCCTCGAGAGCCTCGCCGACCTTCCGGTGAAGCTGTACCCGGCGACTCCTCGTTAGGCCGTGATAGGCGGCGTCCCGGATCAACGCGTGGGCGAAGCGCATGCGTCCGATCACGCCCGGAACCTCCGAGACGACGCGCGCCTCCGTCGCCTCGTCGAGCAACTCGAGGATCGCGTCGCGCTCGAGGCCGCTGACGCGGGCCAGCGCATCCAGATCGAACTCGCGTCCGAGCACCGCGGCCAGGACGAGCAGCTCGTTGCATTGGTACGAGAGATGGCGCAGACGGCGGCCGATCACCTCTCTCACGCTCTGCGGGATCGCAAGCGGCGCTGCCCCGGGCGCGTCCAGGCGTCTCTCCGCGGCGAGCAGCCGCACGATCTCGCCGACGAAGAGAGGGTTGCCCTCGGTCTCCGCATGCACCGCCGGGGCGAGGGCCGCCGCGGAGGCGCCGGGCGCGGCGAGCTCGATGAAGCGGGCCACGTCGGCCTCGGCGAGGCCGGCGAGCTCGAGGGTCCGTGTGACCGGCTCGCGAGCGAGCTCGGTGAGGGTCACCGTCAACGGCTCGCCGAGGGCCGGATCCACGTCGCGATAGGCGCCGACGAGAAGCAGGCGGCTCTCGCCGAGCTCGCGGGCGACGAACTGGAGAAGCAGAAGCGAGGGCTCGTCCGCCGCGTGCAGGTCATCCAGCACGATCACGAGCGGGCGGACCCTCGTGGCATTCACCAGGAACGAGCTCGCCGCGTCGAAGAGGCGGAAGCGGGCACCCTCAGACTCCGGCACCGGCGGCTTCGCGAGGTCGGGGAAGAGCGCGCCCAGCTCGGGGAGGAGCTGGGCGAGGTCGGCCGCGCCTGCCCCGAGCTGCGTTCGCAGCGGCCCAGGCTCTGCCTCGCGGACGTAGGTGCGCAGCGCTTGTACCCAGGGCCAGTAGGCGGGGGCACCGCCGGCCTCCCAGCAGCGGCCGACGAGGATTCGCGCGCCGCGCGCCCTGGCGTCTGCGGTCAGCTCCTCGGCCAGGCGGCTCTTGCCGATGCCGGGCTCGCCGACGAGCAGGAACAGGCGCCCCCGGCCGGCAAAGGCATCATCGAGACCCCCGACCAGCTCGGCCAGCTCGCGCGCGCGGCCCACAAGCGCGCTGCG
>JBOGXT010000753.1:0-11715 GCA_050694635.1 Thermoleophilaceae bacterium | reverse complement strand
CCGCCGCGGTCTCGTCGTACCCGGCAAGGCGCCCGGCTAGCGCTCGCGCCACGCCCGGCTGGCCGGCCCCGAGGCGCCTGCTACGCTGTGTCCCCAGGTGACCCCACCCCAGGTGGGGTCGGATACTAGGAGGATGACATTGCTGCCGATCGCGAAGAAGGACGCCCTGAACCGCCTCAAGACCGTTCGCGGCCACCTCGACGGGATCATCCGCATGGTCGTGGAAGACGCCTACTGCGTCGAGCTCATGAAGCAGGTGTCAGCCGCGCAGGCGTCGCTCGAGCGCGTCAACAGGGTGGTGCTGCGCAACCACCTCGAGACCTGTTTCTCGGAGGCTGTCGCGGAGGGGCGCGGCCCGTCGGCGGTCGCCGAGCTCGTCGACGCGGTCAAGTTCAACCCAGCGCTCACGGGACCCGACGCCGAGCTCGCCGGCTCGGCGGTCGGCGAGGGCTCGCCTCCTCCGCGCCGCAAGGAGGCCCGGGGGTGACCGAGACGACGACCAGGCTGGCGGTGCCCGATGTGAGCTGCGAGCGCTGCAAGGACACCCTCGAGGCGGCCGTCGGCGCGCTCGACGGGGTGTCGAGTGTGGACGTGGACCTGCCCGGCAGGGTGGTCACCGTCGCGCATCACCCCGGCCGGGCGCCGGCCGAGCGGCTGGTGGCGGCGGTCGAGCACCAGGGCTACGCCGTCGCCGGCCATGGGGAGGTCCGCTGATGGCGGCGGGCACGCGCGCCGCCGCGCCGGTGCAGCCGGAGGACGGCGTCACCCAGGCCGAGCTCGCCGTCGAGGGCATGCACTGCGCCTCGTGCGCGGTGCGCGTGCAGCGCGTGCTGTCCCGTCAGCCCGGGGTTGCCGACGCGAGCGTGAACTTCGCGACCCACCGGGCCGAGGTCGTCTACGACCCGCGCTCCGTGGGGCTCGAGCAGCTCGGGCAGGCTGTGGAGCGAATCGGCTACGGGGTCCGGGCCGCCCCGGAGCTCGAGGCGGGGCCGGGCGACGAGGACGAGGCCGAGCGGCGCCTCTGGCTTCGGCGCGTCCTGCTCGCCTGGCCGCTGGGCCTGGCGGTGATGGTGCTGGCGTTCGGCTTCGGCGAGGAGGGCTGGGCGCGCTGGGCGGCGTTTGCGCTGGCGGCGCCGGTGCAGTTCGTGGCCGGCTGGCCGATTCTCGAGAGCGGCCTCGCCCGCGCGCGCAGGCTCAGCGCGAACATGGACACGCTCATCGCGCTGGGCACGCTGGCCGCCTTCTTCTACTCGGTCTACGAGCTGGTGGCCGGCGGCGACCTCTACTTCGAGACTGCCGCGCTGCTGATCGCGTTCATCCTGCTCGGGCGCTACTTCGAGGCGAGGGCCCGCTCGCGCGCCTCGAGCGCCATCCGCAAGCTGCTTGAGCTGGGCGCCAAGGAGGCGCGGCTGGTCGTGGACGGCGTGGAGCGGATGGTCCCGGTCGAGCAGGTGCGCGTCGGCGACCTGCTGCGCGTGCGGCCGGGCGAGAAGGTGCCCGTCGACGGAACGGTGGTCTCGGGCGCGGCCGCGGTCGACGAGTCGATGCTGAGCGGCGAGTCGGTCCCGGTGGAGAAGACCGAGGGCGATACCGTTGCGGGTGCGACCGTAAATACGAACGGCTCGCTGGTGGTGCGTGCCACCGCCGTGGGCAGCGACACCGCCCTCGCCCAGATCGTCCGCCTCGTGGAGCAAGCACAGGCGAGCAAGGCCCCGGTCGAGCGGCTCGTCGACCGCGTCTCGGCGGTCTTCGTGCCGGTCGTGATCGGGCTCGCCGGCCTTAGCTTCGCCGGCTGGTGGCTCGCCGCCGGCGATCCTACGCAGGGCCTCCTGGCGGCAGTCGCGGTGCTGATCATCGCCTGCCCCTGCGCGCTGGGGCTGGCCACGCCGACCGCGCTGATGGTGGGCGCCGGCCGCGGCGCCCAGCTGGGCGTGCTGATCAAGGGCGCGGAGGTGCTCCAGCGCTCGAAGCGGATCGACACCGTCGTGTTCGACAAGACCGGCACGCTCACCAAGGGCCGCATGGAGCTAGTGGACGCGGTCGCCGCAACGGACGAGCCCGAGGGCCAAGTCTTGCGCTACGCGGCGGCCGTCGAGGCGCTCTCCGAGCATCCCGTGGCCGAGGCGATCGCGGCGGGCACGCGCGAACGGGGCGTCGAGCTGCCCGCCGCAGCGGGGTTCGAGTCGACCGCGGGACACGGCGTGCGCGCCACCGTGGAGGGCGTCGCGGTCACGGTCGGACGGCGCAAGCTGCTGGCCGAGCACCGGCTGGAGATCCCGGAGGAGCTCGAGCGGCGCGCGGGCGAGCTCGAGGCCGACGGCCGCACCGCCGTGTTCGCCGGCTGGGGCGGGCGGGCACGCGGCGTGCTGGCGGTCGCCGACACGCTCAAGGAGAACGCGCCGCGAGTGGTCGCGGCGCTGCACGAGCTCGGCGTCGAGGTGGCGATGATCACCGGCGACAACGCCCGCACGGCCGAGGCCATCGCACGCGAGGCCGGGATCGACCGCGTGCTCGCGGAGGTCCTCCCCGAGGACAAGGTGTCGGAGGTGCGCCGCCTCCAGGACGAGGGCCGGGTTGTGGCCATGGTCGGCGACGGCATCAACGACGCCCCGGCGCTCGTGCAGGCGGACCTCGGCATCGCGATCGGCACCGGCACCGACGTCGCGATCGAGTCCTCCGACCTCACGCTCGTCTCCGGGGACCTCGAGGGCGTCGTGACCGCGATCCGGCTGGCCCGCCGCACGCTGCGCACGATCTTCCAGAACCTCGGCTGGGCGTTCGGCTACAACACGGCCGCGATCCCGCTGGCGGCGCTCGGCCTGTTGCACCCGGTGATCGCGGCCGCCGCGATGGCTACCTCGTCGGTGAGCGTCGTCTCCAACTCGCTGCGCCTGCGACGCTTCGGCCGCCGGCCGGCGGCCGCACGAGCCTAGTCTTGCCCGTCGCCGCGCGCGAAGCGCTCGGGCGCCGTCGCGAACGCGCCGCCGTCGGAGCGACGCATGATCTCCGAGGCCTGCAGAACGCAGCGATTGCTCTTCTGCGCGGCCAGGTAGGCAAAGCGGGCCTCGGTTCCCGCTTCCGCTCGACCAGCGGTCCCGCTGGGCCCGCCATGATTTGCCGAGCGCGCGGATTGGAATCCGTCCTCACCTCCCGGGAGCGCGACGATCGCGCCGACCGTCAGCGCGACGGCGGCGACGATGCCGGCAGCGAGCTCGTTCGCATGCTGATCGATCGTAGCCGCTCGTACTACACAGCGTCGCAAGTGACGCTCCGCATGCCGGCGGTCGCCGCGACGGCCTGTGCCGCGGAGCAGCGGAAGCGGTTACGCGGCCTCCGCGGCCGGAGCCCGCTCGGGTGCCCGCCGCTCCTGCGGCCGGTCTCCGTCGCCACCTGGCTCGTCGGCGCGTCGCGGGAGCCGCAGCCGCTTGAGCGAGACGGCGTTGACGGCGACGATGATGCTCGAGCCCGACATCGCGAGGGCGCCGATCTCCGGCCGCAGCGTCAGCCCGAGCGGCTCGAAGACACCCGCGGCGATCGGAAGCGCAAGCGAGTTGTAGCCGACCGCCCAGGCGAGGTTCTGGCGCATCTTCCGCAGCGTGCCGCGGCTGATCGCGATCGCGGCGGCCACGTGGAGCGGGTCGGAGCGCATCAGCACGACGTCGGCCGTCTCGACCGCGACGTCGGTCCCGGCGCCGATCGCGATCCCGACGTCCGCCTGGGCAAGCGCGGGCGCATCGTTGACCCCGTCGCCGACCATCGCCACCTTGCTTCCGGCGGCCTGGAGCTCGGCGACCTTGGCCGCCTTGTCGGCCGGCAGCACCTCGGCGATGACCTGATCGATCCCGACCTGGGCCGCGACGCGCTCGGCGGTCGAGCGGCTGTCGCCGGTGAGCATGACCGTCCGTATGCCGAGCTCCCCGAGCTCGCGCACCGCCTCGACCGCGCTGTCGCGCGGCGCATCGGCGATCGCGATCACCCCGGCCGCGCGGCCGTCGACCGCCACCTGCACGGTCGTGCGGCCCTCGCCCGCGAGTGCCGTCGCCCGCTCTGCGAGCTCGTCGAGCGAGAGTCGCTCGCGCTCGAAGAGCCGGGCGTTGCCGATCACCAGCCGGCGCCCCTCGACACTGGCGAGCGCCCCGTGCCCGGGCACGGCCTCGAACGAGTCGGCGCGCGGCAGCGCGAGCCTGCGCGCCCGGGCGGCCGCCACGATCGCCATCGCGAGCGGGTGCTCGCTCTCGCTCTCCGCCCCGGCGACCAGCCGCAGCAGCTCGTCCTCGCTCGCCGCGTCCGCCGCCAGCACGGCGACCACCTCCGGCTCGCCGCGCGTGAGCGTGCCGGTCTTGTCGAACACGACCGTGTCGAGCGTCGCGGCCTGCTCGAGCGCGACGGCGTGCTTGAACAGGATCCCCCGCTTGGCCCCCAGACCGGAGCCGACCATCACGGCGGTCGGCGTGGCCAGCCCGAGCGCGTCCGGGCAGGTGATGATGACCACGGTGATGGCGAACAGCAGCGACTCCTGCGCGTCGCGGCCGACGACGAAGAACCAGACGGCGAACGTGAGCGCGCCGCCCAGCAGCGCCGCGAGCACGAGCCAGAAGGCGGCGCGGTCGGCGAGCCGCTGAGCCGGCGCCTTCGAGTTCTGCGCCTCCTGGACCAGCTTCACGACCTGGGCCAGCGCGGTGTCGGACCCAACGGCGGTCGCCCGGGCGCGGAGGGCACCGTTCTTGTTGATGGTGGCGCCGACCAGGCCGGCGCCGGGCGCCTTGTGCACCGGCAGGCTCTCGCCGGTGACCGTCGACTCGTCGACCTCGCTCTCGCCCTCCACCACCTCGGCGTCGACGGGGACCTTCGAGCCCGGCCGGATCAGCAGTAGGTCTCCGACCTGCACCTCCGCGGTGGCGACCTCGACAGCCTCCCCGTCGCGCAGCACCAGCGCCTTCGGGGGCGCCAGGTCGAGCAGTGTCCTGATCGCGTCGTTGGCGCCGCCGCGAGCTCGCATTTCGAACCAGTGCCCCAGCAGCACGAAGGTGGCGAGCACCGAGACCGCCTCGTAGAAGACCTCGCCCTCGATCACGAACGTGGCGGCGACCGAGTAGAGCCAGCCGACCCCGACCGCTACCGCCACCAGGACCATCATGTCCAGCGTCCGCTCCCTCAGCGCCGCCACCGCGGCCGTGAAGAAGATCGACGACGCGTAGAGCACGACCGGGAGGCTCAGCAGCAGCTGCCAGACATCGGCGTCGATACCGAACGGGGTCGGCAGGTCAAGTCCGAAGACGTCCCGTCCGATCGCCGACCAGAGCACGATCGGCACCGCGAAGACGAGCGCCACCAGGAAGCGGTTCCGCATCTCGCGCGTCATGGCGTCCATCGACGCGCCCGTATGGCCGCCGTGGCCGTGCGCTTGCTCGGCCCGCTCGACCGCGCCGGCGTCGGCAGGGCCCGCCGGCGCGCCGTCCTCCCTGAGCGGGTCGCAGATGTGCCCGGGCACTGACCGGCCGGCGCAGTGGAGGCCGCACTCCTCGACCCAGCGCCGCAGCTCGGCGATCGACCTGACGTTGGGGTCGTAGGCGACCTTCGCGCTCTGGGCGGCGGCGTTCGCCTCCACCGAGAGGACGCCCGGGCGGCGTCGCAGCAACGTTTCGACGACCGCGTTCTCACTGCCCCGGTACATGCCGCCGACGTGGAGGACGGCGGTCGCCGCTTTGACCTTCGAGTTGCTCATCCTTCTTCCCTTCGGGGGGTCGGGAGCCTCCCTCGGGCGGGCGCCGCGGAGCGCTGCCAGGGCCTGAGAAAGCATCTTGCCAACCCTGTGCGCGCTCGGGCACCAGGTGTTAGGCGGGCGGCGCCGCTTCAGGGACATCGCGCGCCGACCTCGAAGAGCCCCAGCCATCCGAGCTGCGCGAACTCCGATATGGAACATGCAGTCTGCGGGGGTGCGGAAAGCTCAACAGCGCGACTGGACCGGCAGCCGCGGCGGCTCGCCCGGCTGATCGAGGCGCTCGACGGCTACGCCGGGCCGACGGACCATGCGCCGGGACACGCCGCCGCCCGCCCCCGCCCTCAGGGGCATAGCGCCCGATCGGCGAAGAACGAACGTCCCGCTGTTGGCGCTCCGCCCGGGGCCCGACCTACTACAGTGAATCGCAGTGCGGAGCGGACGCGTAACTCTGGCGGCGGTCGGACGCTTCGTCGCCTCGGTGATGATGACGAGCGGCGTGCTGCTGATCGCCGACGCCGCCATCACGCTCGCCTGGCAGGAGCCGATCTCGGCCCTCGTCACGATGCGGGAGCAGGCGCGGCTCGAGGGCCAGCTCGACGACCTGACCCGGCTCGCAGCGCAGAAACCGGGCCCGCCCCGACCCGATGGATTCCGCCCTCGCCACGGCCGCGCGTTCGGGCGCATTGAGCTGCCGACGCTGGACCGCGACTACGTGATGGTGGAGGGGACCGACACGCCGACGCTGCGCAAGGGGCCGGCGCACTATCCGGAGACGCCGCTCCCCGGGCAAGGCGGAACCGTCGCCGTGGCCGGCCACCGGACGACCTACCTGGCGCCGTTCCGAACGATCGACGACCTCCGCCGCCGCGACCGGATCATGCTCACGATGCCCTACGGGCGCTTCGTTTACCGCGTCGAGAAGACCCGCATCGTGCGGCCCGAGGACACCTGGGTCAAGCGCCGTGTTGGCTACGAGCAGCTGATCCTCACGGCCTGCCACCCGCTCTACAGCGCCGAGAAGCGGATCGTGGTGTTCGCGCGCCTGGCACGCTCGGAACGGCTCTGAGGAGGCGCCCTCAGCGAATCGCCGCCTCGACAGCGCGGCGGAACTCGTCGATCCCGAACGCGCCCTCGAGGCGAGCGGCGACACGCCCGTCGCGGTCGAACGTGAACAGCCAGGGCTCGCTCTCGAGATGGAACGCCTCGAGCTGCGGGCGCAGGCCCTTCGCGGGGTCGTTGCCGGCGTAGACCTCGTTGTGGATGAAGGCCGCCCGCCGCCCGTAGCTTGCCTTGAGCTGCTCGGCCAGGTCGGTCACGGGGCCGCAGGTGCGCGACTCGCAGAGCGCCGGCGTGGCGAACAGCAGCGCAACCGGGCGCCTGCCGAGCACGTCGCGGAAGCTGACACGGTGCATGCTGTCCGGCGGCACGCGCGTCTCGATCCGCGCGATGTCGCCGCCAACGGAGGCGACCGTGGGCGTCTCGGTCGCAGGTGGCCGCTCGCCCACGTCGGGGATCGGGCTTGCCGGCGCCACCGTGATTTCGGTGGTGCCGCCGAGCAGCCGCCCGCGCAGCTTGGAGACCACCAGCACGGCGTAGCGGCCGGACGCGTCGAACGGGACCCTCGTCTCGTAGACCGCCTTCGGGGACGCGCGCTCGCGCGCGACCGTCGTGCTCAGGAAGCGTCCGGCCGGGACCATCGAATCGAGCGGGGCGGGGAAGGGCCCGCGAGCGTCGTCGGCCGGGGTGCGCGCGACGTAGACGGCGGAGCGGGCGAAGACATTCGCGTTCTCGGAGTCGAAGAGACCGAAGGCGAGGCGGTTCCTGCCGGGGACGTGAACCGAGGTGGCGAGCCCAACGTTCAGCCCGGGCTCGAGGCTGTCGGCGATCTCTTGGAGCGTGCGGCCGCCGGCAGCGGGGAAGTCCGCCTTGGTGACCCGCCCGGCGTCGGCAATGCTGCGCTCCAGCGGGCCCTGCTTCCCGCCGGTGCGCTCCTCGTCGTCTCCGCCGCCGCATGACGCCAGCGCGACCGCGCCGAGCAGGGCGGCTACCACGGCGAGTCGCATGGGCGAAGCCTACTATCCCGCGTCGTGGCCCAGGCCCGGAGACCATGCTGGCCTCGTCGTGTTGCCCGTCCGAAGCAGTGTCCGGGTTCGCAGCGGCCGACCGGCTCCTGTCACGGCTGCGCCGGCGGTCAGCGCCGCGAGACTCCTTGACCATCGCGCGCGGGCGCACCTACAGCAGGCGCCTGAGAACCTCCTCCATTGCCGCCTCGCTCGCGAACGCTCCGGTCTGGCGGTGCACCTCACGGCCCCGGCCGTCGAAGAAGATCGCCGTCGGCATCCCGATGATCCCGCCCTGCCCCTCGCCGATCTCGCCGTCCGGGTCACCGTAGCTCGGGAAGTTCATCTCGAACTCCCGCACGAACGCGGCGGCCGGCCCGGGTGCGTCCTGGTAGTTGACGCCGATGAATTCGATTCGCTCTCGGTACTTTGCCCGCAGCCTGGTGATAAAGGGCATCTCGAAGCGGCACGGCCCGCACCAGGACGCCCAGAAGTCGACCATCACCGGGAGCGGCCGCGCGGCCCGGAGCAAGGCCGGGAAGCGCTCAGGGGCGATCTCCCTGAGCATGCGGTTGGGGTCGCCGGCTCCCGGCAGCGCGGCGGGACGGGCCGCGCCCTCTCCGCCGGCCGTCCGGGACTCGACCCGCTCGGGGCGGTCGCCGAGGCCGACCACGACGATCGCGACGATGGCCGCTACGCCGGCGAGGCTTGCGAGGAGCTTCCAGCGACGCGCCATCGGCGATTCGACCCTAGCGGCGGCGTCCGCGGTTCGGAGTGGCGGCCCTGCCCCCACATGCGCGCCACAGAGTCACGGCACGGACTCGGGTCCTTGGTCGCGGAACTCGTCGCTGAACGCGCGCAGCGCATCGAAGGTCCTCTCGTTCACATCCTCGCAGCCGAGGACGCGGGACCACGCCGTCGCCGCCACCTCGAACGGCATGCGACGCGCCGTCGGCGCCAGCAGCAGGTGGGAGTCGTCCTGGTCGAAGAGCACCTTCAGATCGCCTTTGGCGCGCCCCGGCGCCCCGGGTTGAACCAGAAGATCACCCGTCCATGCTCGAGCGCGTGGACGAGGTTCTCGTCGTCGACCGGCTCGGCGTAGGCGCCGTCGTCGGCCGGCGCCTCGTTGTGGTTGCCCGAGTGGGGCGGGTTGGAGCGGTAGCTCACCTGGTCGTCCACGTGCTGCTCGCCCTCGCTCTCGAACTTGCGCAGGGAGCATCCCGCCACCCGCGCCGCCTGCCTCAGGTCGGTCACTTGCCGCTCCGGTACCGAACCGTCCGGGAAGCTGCCGCTGCCGCCGCCCGCCCCGGAGGCCACGAGCACGACCAGTACGGCGACGGCCGCCGCGGTGAGGGCCCCGCCGGCAGCCAAGCCAAGGCGCCGCTTGAGGCGCGTGGCCGCCTGCGCAGCGCGCTCGCGCTCGAGGCGCTCCGTGCGCGGGCGCTTCTTCTGCTCCCTCCGGTGCGCCACCTACGGCTAGCGTAGTGGACGACTACGTCGCTGCGTAGTTGGTCGCCGCGCTCATCGCTCGCGACGCGCGACCGCGCCATTTGCTACACCGTGTCGTTGATGCGCAATAAGAGGCGAAGCCGCGGCTCGGTCGTGGCCGCGGCGTTGAGCATGCTGCCGTTCGCGGCTTGCGGGGGCAGCGACGATCAGGGCGTCCCCGGAGAAGCCTCGGCCGCGAGCGGCGACGGTCCGGTGCACGTGCACGGCCTCGGCATCAACCCCCGGGATCGGTCGCTCTACATCGCGACCCACACCGGTCTCTTCCGCGCGCCCAACGGGGAGACAGAAGCGAGCAGGGTCGGCGAGAGCGAGCAGGACGTGATGGGCTTCAGCGTTCTCGGCCCAGACAGCTTCCTCGGCTCCGGCCACCCCGGGCCGCTCCAGAGCGGACCCTCGAACCTCGGACTCATCCGCTCGGACAACGCCGGTGACAGCTGGGAGCCCGTTTCGCTGATGGGGGAGGCCGACTTCCACGTGCTGCGGTCGAAGCGAAACATGGTCTACGGCTTCAACGCCACCAGCGGCGCGCTCATGGTCAGCCGCGACCGCGGGCGCAACTGGGACGAGCATAACCCGCCCGGCGCGATGCTCGACCTCGCGATCGACCCCGCCGACCCCTCGCACGTCGTCGCGTCCACCGAGCAAGGGCTTGTCGCATCCGCCGACGCGGGCCGCACCTGGCAAACCCTTGTCGAGGGCAAGCTCGCACTGCTCACCTGGCCGGCACGCGACCAGCTCTACTCCCTAGACGGCACCGGCCAGATCGCGGTCAGCCACGACAGCGGCCGCAGCTGGCAACGCCGCGGGTCCATGGGCGCCCAGCCCGCAGCGTTCGCGTCCGGCGGGCATGACCTCTACGCGGCGCTGCCAGACGGCACGGTCAAACGCTCAATCGACGGCGGCACCGTATGGAGCGTCCGCACGACATCGTGACACCGGCGCGCGGCGTGCCCGCGGCCAACGACCGCTCGCCCGGCCGTGGCCTCCGCGCGCACGCGGCACCGGGCAGGGCTGGCAGTCGTGCTGCGGCGACGGCGTCTATGTCGTGGCATGACTCGACTGACGCAGTCCGGCGAAGGCGGCCGCGCGCGCAGGCGGCCAGCGATCGGATCGTTTCGACTTCGCCGCCAGACGCTTGAGATCCCTCAGCTCCCAGTACGGAGTGACCCGGATGACGGCGGGCAAGAGGTTGCCGTTGATGAGCAGCGCACGGTCCCGCTCGAGCTGCTGGAGTTCCGCGGGCCCGGCCTTCGGCCGCCAGGAGGCGTGGTGGTCGTGCTCGCGTAGCTCTTCGCCGAGTGCGCCGCCGAGGTAGCGGCGGGTGGCATCGTCAGTCATCGGGCCCATGAACAGTTTGGCGGTTGAGGAGGCGAGCACTGCGTCGGCGGCGTCGTGGTAGCGGTCACGCATCTGTCCCAGCGACTGCCAGACCGTCGCGAAGCGGATCCCCTGGCTGCCCGCCTCGGAGAGCTGTTGCGGCAGGTCCGCGAGCGGCGCGATGTTCGCGGCCTCGTCGAGCAGGAGCCGCAGCGGAGGGCAGCATGGATTGCAGGCCCGGGCGCGCTCCTTCGCGCGCTCGACGATCGCGGAGACGATCGCGACATCAGGGGGGCGAGCAGCCGCTGGTGGCGCGCCGAGGCGCAGAGGTAGAGCGTATTCGCCTCTCCGTTGAGGAAGTCCTCGGCCGAGAAGCCCGAGCGGGCGGTGCGCAGCACTTCCGGATAGCGGTAGGCCCGGATCAGGTGGCCGGCGGACATGAAGGTTGTGGAGCGGTTGCGGGGGTCGAGCCCGAGCACCGCCTCGAGCCGGTGGAGGGCGGCGGGATCATCGGCGTCGCGCAGCAGCGCCGCGGGCTCGTCTTCGTCCTGCTGGTCGATCCATCGCAGCACGGTGTCCATTCCCTGCTCGGCCAGCGCCGCGGCGTGCAGGAGCGGGGCGAGCAGCTTCGACGCCTCCGAGTTCCAGAAGCGGGCGGCTGGATGCTCGCCGTCGCCGACCGCGTCGGCGAGCCGGTGGCCCTGGCGCAGGGCGGCGCCCTCGCAGCCGTGGATCGGGGTCCAGCAGGCGCTGGGGCCCGCGAACGGGTCCCAGACCTGCACTGCGCCCCTCTTCTCGCGCGCACGCGAGGTCGCCTTGAACAGGTCGCGCTTGGTTGATGTGACCACCGCTGGCCCTTCGTGCTCCAGTGTCCAGGGCACGACGAAGCGGGTCGACTTACCGGCGCGTGGCGGCGCGACGAGGCAGACATGCGCCTCTGGGTCTGACGCGACCAGGCGGCGGTCGAGCCAGCCGAAGGTGAATCTCTCGCTCGAGCGGCGGCGCACTATCAGCTCGCTGAGGTCGCGCGCGCGTGCCCAGTCACGCGGCCTCGCGCCGCGCGGGTCGTAGTGCCGCCGGCCCAGGCGCGCCCGGGCGCGCAGACTG
>JBOGXT010000752.1:0-4548 GCA_050694635.1 Thermoleophilaceae bacterium | reverse complement strand
AGCTGAGCGCGGGCCAGATCGAGCCGGCGCCGCCGCCCGACCCGTCCACGCCGCCGCCGCACCGGCCCGACGTGCCCTGCGAGACCCAGGAGCCGCCCAACCTGGCCGCACCGGGCGGATCGGCGCTCGACCCGCGCTACACCCAGTTGGGGACCGCGCCGTGAAGCTGGCGATCCGCAAGCACCTGTGGGACTTCCTGGCCGTGATCGGCCTGTTCCTGCTCGGCCTCGCGGTGGCCGTCTACATACTCAGCCAGCAGGACTTCCGCTTCCCGCTGGTCGAGGACTCGCCCAAGCGGATCGCGATGGAGCTCGAGAACGCCCAGGCGGTCCAGCCCGGCCAGGGCCAGACCGTGCGGGTGGCCGGCGTCGAGGTGGGGCGCATCTCCGATGTGGAGCTCGAGGACGGCGTGGCCGTGGTCGAGCTCGAGATCGAGCGGAAGTACGAGGACATGATCCGCGAGGACGCGTCCGCGCTGCTGCGGCCGAAGACCGCGCTGAAGGACATGTTCGTGGAGGTCAGCCCCGGCAGCGGCCGAGTGCTCGACGAGGGCGAGCGCATCTCCGTCGCCAACACGCTGCCGGACGTCGATCCCGACGAGATCTACGAGGCGCTCGACGAGGACACCCGCCCGTACCTGAAGCTGCTCGTCTCCGGGGCGGGCAAGGGCCTCGACGGGCGCGGCGACGACCTGGGCGAGGTGTTCCGGCGCTTCGAGCCGCTGCACAAGGACCTGGCCCGCGTCATGCGAGCCACGGCCAGCCGGCGCGACGCGCTGAAGCGGCTGATCCACCGCTACGGCCTGCTCATGACGCACGTGGGCCGGCGCCCGGGCGAGCTGCGGCGCCTGGTGACCGCGTCGCGCGCCGTGTTCGACGCGCTGGAGAGCGAGGACCAGAACATCTCCGCCTCCGTGGCGCGGCTGCCCGGCGCGCTGCGCGCCTCGGAGACGGCGCTGAACGAGGTGCGCGAGTTCGCGCCGGTGCTGCGCTCGTCGCTCGAGTCGCTGCGGCCGCCGATTGGCAAGCTCGACGAGACGAACGCCGCGGTCACGCCGTTCCTGCGGGAGACGACGCCGATCCTGCGCGACGAGATCCGCCCCTTCGTGCGCGCCGCCCGACCGTTCACCGACGACCTGCGGCTGGCCGCCCGCGACGTCGCGCAGGCCACGCCGGACCTCACGCTCAGCTTCGAGGAGCTCAACCGCTTCTTCAACATCGGCGCCTACAACCCCGGCGGCGCGGAGGGGCTCGAGGGCAAGTCGATCGCCGAGCAGCGCGCCCGCCAGGAGGGCTTCCTCTACTGGCTGGCCTGGGTGTCGCAGAACGGCACGTCGCTGTTCTCGAGCGCCGACGGCCAGGGCCCGTGGCGCCGGGTCACGATCTGCGGCGTCCCGGCCGCCGTGATCACCGGCCTGCTTGGAACAGTGGCGACCGAGATCGGGGCCGACGACCCGGCCGCGCTGGAGAACCTGGTCGGGGGAGCCCTCGGAGGGACCCCGCTGGATCCGGCCCCGGGCAGCCCGATCGACCAGATCCTCAGCTCGCAGTTCGGATCCTGCAACTTCACTGCGCTGCCCACGCCGCCGACGACTCCCGGCGGTGGCGGCCTGCCCGCCCTGCCCTCGCTCCCGGTGCCGACGCCATGAACAAGAGCCCGCCCAGCATCGGCCGGATCGCCGCGATGATCCTGTTCACCCTGTCGGTGTTCGGTCTGCTCATGTTCCTCTGGGCGTCGTTCGGCGGCACGCTGCCGCTCAGGCCGGAGGGCTACCGCTTCAAGGCCGCGTTCCCCGAGGCGTCGCTGCTGGTCCAGGAGGCCGACGTGCGCCTGGCCGGCGTGAACGTCGGCAAGGTCAAGACGAAGGAGCTCGGCCCCGGCGGCCGTACCACGGTGGTCGAGATCGAGATCCAGAACCGCTTCGCGCCGATCAAGGCGGACACCCGGGCGGTGCTGCGCCAGAAGAGCCTGCTCGGCGAGACCTACGTCGAGCTGACCCCGGGCAGCTCGGACGCCGAGGACCTCGACGAGGGCGACACCCTGCGGCCCGGCAGCGTCGAGGAGACGGTCGAGCTCGACGAGGTCTTCCAGACCTTCGACCCGAGGACGCGCCGGAACTTCCAGGAGTGGATGCACGAGGCGGGGATCGTGTCCACGGACGAGTTCTCCGAGGACTTCGGCAACTCGCTCGGCAACGCGGCGCCCTTCTTCGAGGACGGCGCCGACCTGCTGCGCCCGCTGGACGAGCAGGAGGTGGCGTTGCGGCAGGTCGTGCGCGACACCGGCCGCGTCTTCGACGCGATCTCGCGCGAGGACGGCCAGCTGCGCGGGTTGATCGTGAACGGCGAGGCGACGTTTTCGGCGCTGGCCTCGCGCGACGACGCGCTCGCGGAGACCTTCCAGGTGTTCCCGACCTTCCTGCGTGAGACGCGCGCGACGCTGAGCCGGCTGGAGCGGTTCGCGCGCAACACCGATCCGCTCGTCCGCGACCTGCGCGAGCCGGCCGAGGACCTCGGGCCGACGCTGCGGGACCTCGGCGATCTCTCGCCCGACCTCGAGAAGCTGTTCCGCGACATCGACCCGCTCGTGGACGCGTCCGAGACGGGCGTGCCGGCGGCCGAGCGGTTCCTGCAGGGCGCCGAGCCGGTGCTCGAGGCCACCCACCCGTTCATGCGGGAGCTCAACCCGATCCTGTCCTACCTCTCCTACGCCCAGGGCCAGCTGGCCCAGTTCATCACGGTCGGCGGCGCCGCGCTCGCCGGGAACGGCGAGGGCGGCTACGAGAACCCGGGCTCGGGCGAGGAGCACTACCTGCCGCAGGTGGCGATCATCGACGGCCGCTCGTTCGAGCAGCGTCCCGACCGCCCGTTCTGGGAACGGGCGAACTCCTACATCGCGCCCAACGCCTACGACCGGGCAATTCCGCTCGGCGTGGTCGAGAACTTCGACTGCAACGCGAACGGCGGCGAGCAGCGCAACCCGTCCGGCTCGGGCGAGGACGCGGAGCCGCCCTGCTTCGTGGCTCCGCCGCAGCTCTACCAGAACGAGAAATTCCCGCGGCTGCGGCGCGGCCAGGCGCCCTTCACGCCGGCGCCCAAGGGCCGCGCGGGCACCGCGCCGGCTACCCCATAGGGGTTTCCGCGCCCATCGGTGCGGGCACAAGGGTCAGGACGACCAGGAGGAGAGCGATGTTCGAGCGGTTCAGGCGGAACAAGACGACCACGGGCGAGGAGCGCCCCGCGGAGCGTGGCGGGGTGGCGACGGCGGAGCGGACGACGGCGGAGCCCGCGGGTACGCGCACCGCGGATGCCGCGACTGCGCCTCCGCGGACCAGCGCCGACGGCGAGCGGTCCCGCTTCGGCCGCGAGCGCGTCGACGACGAGGGCACGGCCGTCCGCGAGCCCGCGCGCACCGGCGCGGCCGCGCCCGTTCACGACGCCGAGACGGCGCGTCGCGTTCGGGCCCGCCAGCGCGAGGAGTTCGGCGGCATCAACTGGGGCTCGGCCTTCTTCGGCTGGCTCGTCGCGGTGGGCATGGCGGCCATCCTGATCGGCCTCCTGAGCGCGGCGGGCGCGGCGTTCGGGCTGGGCGACGTGAGCGACGCCGAGGCGGAGCGGAACGCCGAGACGATCGGCATCGTCGGCGGCATCCTGCTGATCCTGGTGCTCGGCGCGGCCTACTACTGCGGCGGGTACGTGAGCGGGCGCATGTCGCGCTTCGACGGCGGCCGCCAGGGCCTGGCTGTCTGGGCGCTCGGCCTGGCGGTGACCATCGTGCTCGCCGCGGCCGGGGCGCTGTTCGGCGCCGAGTACAACGTCTTCGAGCAGCTCAACCTGCCGCGCATCCCGATCGAGGAGGGCTCGCTGACAGCGGGCGCCGCGATCGCGCTGGGGGCGGTGGTGCTGGTCACGGTGCTCGTGGCCATGGGCGGCGGCAAGGCGGGCGAGCGCTTCCACCGCAAGGTCGATCGGGCGGGCTACAGGGTCTGACTCAGAGGCTCTGAGCCACCCGCTCCACCAGCTCGCGGTGGAGCATGACGTTCTCGCGCCGGTCGGTGCGGACCTCGACGATCTCGGGAGCGATCGCCTGCAGGTCCTCTCCGGCCGGCGTTGCGATGTGCTCCTCGTAGAGGCTCGGGTCGGCGTGCTCGGCGACCGGCAGGAAGTCGAAGATCGCGCCGCCGCCGTTGTTGAGGCACACGATCCGCAGGTCCGCGCCGGCGCGGCGTGCGGCGAGCAGCCCGCCGACGTCGTGCAGGAGCGCCAGCTCACCGGTCAGGAGCCACACCGGCCGGCCGGTCGCGAGCGCCGCCCCGGCGGCCGATGAGACCACGCCGTCGATGCCGTTGGCGCCGCGGTTGGCCAGGAAGCGCAACCGCTTGGGCGACTGGGGAAAGCAGGCCTCCACGTCGCGCACGGGCATCGACGAGCTGAGCCAGACGATCGCGCCGTCGGGCAGCTCGGGCTCGAGCGCGGCGAGCAGCTTCGGCTCGAAGCCGTCCGGCGCCTCGTCGAGCGACTCGCCCGCGACGGCGTCGGCCGCGCGCCA
>JBOGXT010000751.1:0-6794 GCA_050694635.1 Thermoleophilaceae bacterium | reverse complement strand
ACGATCAGGCGCACGCCGGCCACCGTATCCCCATGCCCGGATGGCCCGAGGACGACCCGGGCCGACGGCTGAACACTTGAGTACCCCATGGCGTACCGAAGCGTTCAGCCGTCGCTTGCGAACAGCTCGCGGGCGTGGCGGGCCACCAGGTCCGGGCGCTCCTCCGGCAGGAAGTGGCCGCAGCCGTCCACGAGCTCTGCCGTCATGTCGTCGGCGTGGGGCTCGAATCCGCGCACCAGGACCTCGGGGATCGCCTGGTCGTCGCGACCGAGGAGCAGCCGGGTGCGGACCCTCAGGCGCAGCCCCCTGTAGGGACCGCCTGTGCCGATGGCGAGCGCCGAGCGGACGTAGCTGCGGTAGAGCAGCTGGGTGGCCTGGGCGCGGGCGGGCTGCCGAAGGGGGGCTGCGTAGGTCTCCGCCGCGCGCTCGTCGATGACGTGGTCGGGGGTGCCGTGGCGCAGCATGAGCCGCACGAGTCCGGGGCGCCGCACGACGGCCTCTCGCCCGATGGCGGCCAGGAGCCAGGCGTACCACGTGCGCCAGGTGGCGGCGGCGAGCCCGGGCGAGGGCCGCGGCCACGGGATCGGGGTGCTGAGCGTGAGCAGCTTTTCGACTCGTTCGGGGCGGTGGAGCGCCATCAGGAACCCGGCGAAGCCGCCCCAGTCGTGGCCGGCCACCCCAACCCGCTCGAGCCCCAGCGCGTCGAGCAGCGCGACGGCGTCGGCCGCGAACGTCTCGCTGTCGTAGCCGGTGCCCGGCGCGTCGGTCCACCCGAAGCCGCGCAGGTCCGGGCAGATCAGGCGGAAGTCGTCCGCCAGGAGCGGGACGACGCGCCGCCAGCACCAGAAGTGCTGCGGCCAGCCGTGCAGCAGGAGCAGCGGCGGGCCGTCGCCCGCCTCGGCGTAGTGGACGCGCACGCGGCCGGCGTCGACGGTGTCGATCTCGGCGAAGCGGTGCTCCGCGCCCGTGATGTCGGGCGGCCCGGTCATCGGCGCCACGGCGCCCGCGAGCGACGCGTCTGGAACGGGAGCCGCCGCTTCGGCGGCGTCCGACCGCGCTTCACGAGCAGGCCGCCCCCGATGCCGAGCGCGGCGAGCGCCGCGGCGATCAGACCCGGGCGGGCCCGCAGGCGCCGGAACTCCTGCTCGACCTCGGGCCAGAGCATCTCCTCCACCAAGCTGGCGGCCCCCTCGGGGCTGGCCGTCAGGTCGGCGACCGGGATCGGCTCGGCGAACGCCACCTGCACACGGCGCGGCTTCGGCAGCGGCCCGAGGAACAGGCGCTCCGTGCCCGTTATCGCGGCGGGCACGATCGGAGTTCCCGTCTCGAGTGCGAGCCGCCCCGCCCCGCGCCGCGGGTGGCCGAGCTGGTCGGGGTCGCGCACGCGGGTGCCCTCCGGGAAGAGCGCCAGAAGGCCGCCTTGGCGCAGGATCGTGCGGGCGGTCACGATGGCCTCGGCATCGGCCTGGCCGCGGCGCACCGGGAAGGCGCCGAGCCGTACCAGCAGCCGGCCGTAGGGCGCCTCCACGAGCTCTGTCTTCGCCATGAAGCGGAGCTGGCGCCGCGTGCAGACGGCGATGAAGAAGGCGTCCAAGAAGCTCTTGTGGTTCGGCGCGACGATCGCGGCGCCGGACTCCGGAAGGTGCTCGGCGGCCGACACGCGCAGGCGAAACCAGAGCCGCAGAAACGGCGCCACGAGGGCGCGCACAAGCGCGTAGAGCGGCCGCGAAACCCCCTTCTCGCGCGCGAGCGCGTGCGCGTCCTCGTTTGTCACCACCGGGAAACCTACAGGCGTTTTTCGACCGCCCGGATGGGGTACGCAGTCGGCATGAGCATCTTCGACAAGATCACGGGGCGGGCCAAGAAGGCCGCCGGCGACCTGACCGGCGACGCCTCGATGCGTTCCCAGGGAAGGCGTGAGGAGCGCAAGGGCGAGGAGAAGGAGAAGCTCGCCGAGGCTCAGGACCGGGCCGACGAGAAGGCCCAGGATGTGGCCGACCTCGAGCGGCGCACCTGAGCTGAGCGCCGGAAACCAAGCAGTAATTCGCGGACGGGCGCCAGGCGGCGCCCGTCCGTCGTCTCTGGGGTCGGGAGTACCGTAGGCCGGTCCCGTGATGCCCGAGGAGCGCAGCCATCATGTCGCGTATCGCGTGGTCCTGCTCGCCGCTGGACTGCTGCTCTTCGGCCTGCTCTTCCGCCAGCTGGTCACTCTCCTTCTGGCGATCCTGATCACGATCGTCTTCGCGATCCCGCTCGCGGCCGCGGTCACCCGGCTCGAGCGGCACCGGGTGCCGCGGGCGCTCGGTGCACTCGCTGCCCTGCTGGGCGGTGTCACCGCACTGGCCCTGATCGTCTACCTGCTGATCCCGCCGTTCGTGGACCAGTCGACGGAGTTCGCCGACGACGTCCCGCGGATCGTCGTCGACCTCGAGGAGCTGTATGGGGACGTCACCGGCGAGAACCCGGGCGACGTCGGCGACCGCGCGCAGGAGGTCGTCGAGCGCTGGACGGACGACCCGGAACGCCTGATCGGGCCGATCACGTCGATCGGCCTCAACGTGGCCGGCATCCTGGCCGCGCTGGTGCTGATCCTGATCACCGCCTATTACATGGCCGTGCGCCCGGAGCCACTCGTGGGCGGGCTGTTGAGCCTGTTCCCGCCGCGGCGCCGCGACCACGTGCGCCACGTGCTCGACCGCCTGCGCCGGTCCTGGATCGGCTGGATGGAGGGGGTGGCGATCGACATGCTCGTCACCTTCGTCCTGCTCTACCTCGGCCTGACGATCATCGGGCTGGACTTCGCGATCTTCTTCGCCGTCCTGTCCGCCCTGCTCGTCGTGGTGCCCTACTTCGGCGCGATCGCCGGCGCCATTCCGCCGGTGCTGTTCGCGCTCACCGACTCACCGGGCAAGGCGCTGGTGACGCTCGTCGTCTACGTGCTGGTCCAGCAGCTCGAGAGCAACGTGACCATCCCGGTCATCATGTCGCAGCGCACCCGCATGCACCCGGCGATGATCGCCATCGGGGTCGTCGTCGTGGGGCAGCTGTTCGGCTTCGTCGGCCTGTTCGTGGCGGTCCCGATCCTGTCGCTGCTCGTGATCGGCGTGGAGGAGTTCTGGGTCAAGCCGATCGAGCAGGCGGAGGCCGAGCGAGGCAGCGCCGCGATCGAGTGCCGTCAGGCGAGCTTCGTGATCGCGATGACCGCGCCGATCAGCACGAAGACGACGATCAGCGCCTGGACGACGAGCCAGAAGCGGGGCAGCTCCACCGGCGGGCCTCTACTCGATGATTGCCTGCCGCAGCGCGATGGCCACGGCGTGCACCCGCGTGTCCGCCTCGAGCTTGAGGATCGCGCGCTTGGTGTCCGACTTGACCGTCTCGGTGGAGAGCCCGATGCGGCGCGCCACCTCCTCGGTGTGCAGGCCCTCGGCGAGCAGCTGGAGGATCTCGCGCTCGCGCTCGGAGAGCGGGGCGTCCGGCCCGACCTGGGACATCAGCAGCGCCGGCGACAGCGACGGATCGACGAACGGCTTGCCGCCCACGACCGTGCGGATCGCGCGCAGCAGATCCTCGGGCGGCGAACCCTTCATCACGTAGCCGCGCGCCCCGGCCGCGATCGCATCGGAGAGCAGCCGCTTGTCGCCGTACGCGGAGAACATGACCGTCTGCACCTCAGGGCTCGCCTCGGCGATCCGCTTGATCGCGGAGATGCCGTCGATGCCCGGCAGCCGGACGTCCATGATCACGACCTCGGGACGCAGGCGGCGGACGGCGTCGACCACCTCCTCGCCGCTCTGGACGTGGCCTACGAGCTCGAGGTCCGGGGTGTCCCCGAACATCAAGTTGAGCCCTTGGCGCACCGTCGGGTGGTCGTCCACGGTGAGGCACTTCGTTGGTGTGGACATCACACCAAACCCTAACCGCTGTTTGGCCGGACGGCCAATATGATGCCCGGATGTTCGACTCGATGGTCGTGGGCACGGACGGATCCGACACCGCGAAGGAGGCGGTGCGGCAGGCCACCGACCTGGCCAAGCGCCTGGGCGCCACGATCCACCTGGTGAGCGCCTACGAGCCGGTCTCCGAGGGCCGCCTGCGCGAGGAGCGCCAGCAGGTGCCGGACGACCTGCAGTGGATGGTCAACCCGCGCGAGGATGTGGCCTCCACGCTCGACCAGGCCGGCGACGCGATCAGGGAGCAGGGCGTGGACGTCGACACGCACGCGCGCGAGGGCGACCCCGCCGACGCCATCCTCGACGTGGCCGAGGAGCAGGGCGCCGACCTGATCGTGGTCGGCAACAAGGGCATGACGGGAGCGAAGCGCTTCCTGCTCGGCAGCGTGCCGAACAAGGTCTCGCATCACGCTCCGTGCAGCGTGATGATCATCCGGACGACCTGAGCGCCGGCGTCAGCAGGGGGTGGCCGGCGGGCACCGCAGCGCCCGCGCCGCGTCCACGAGGCCGTGGCCGTAGCGCACGTCGAACCCCGGCGTGCCGAGGTCGCGGGCGGTGGCCTGGATGTGGGTCTGCACCGCGTCCGGTGTCGGGTTGGAGCCGAGCTTGCCCGAAGCGATCACCAGCGCGGCGATGGCGCTGACGTGGGGAGCCGCCATCGAGGTGCCCTCGTATCCGCCGGGCAGGCCGAAGCGCCGCACGCTGCCGCCGCGGAAGGTCTGCTGGAAGATCCAGTCGCTCGGCGCATCCGGGTCGCAGAGCTCCAGCTCCTGGCTTGTCCGGGGCTCGGCGTCGACGCCGCCGCCGGGGGCCACGACGTCGAGGTCGGAGCCCCTGTTCGAGTAGTCGGACTGGCAGCCGTTGCGCGTCGTCGCGCCCACGGCGATCGCGCTGTCCGCGCGCGCGGGATAGGCCACGCGGCGACCGAAGCCGTTCCCGGCCGCCGCCACGATGAGCGCGCCGCGGCGGTGGGCGAAGCGGATCGCGGCCAGGATCTCGGGGATCTCCGAGGGAACCACGTCGAGCTCGAACTCGAGGCTGAGGTTGATCACGTCGACGCGGTGGCGGGCCGCGTAGCGGATCGCCTTGGCGATGGCGACGGAGTCGCCGGAGCCCGCCGAGTCGAGCACGCGCAGCGGCATGATCCGCGCCCCGTAGGCGATCCCCGCCGTGCCCTCGCCGTTGTTCGTGGCCTGCGCGATCGTGCCCGCCACGTGGGTGCCGTGGCCGAAGACGTCGTTCGGGTGGCGATCGCGGTCGATGAAGTCGTAGCCCTGCACGAACGTCCGGCCGCGCAGGTCGGGAGCCCGCCGGTAGCGCTTGAAGCGCTCGAACGCCACGCCGCTGTCGACCACCGCCACGAGCGCGCCGCGCCCGCCGGGAGCGCCGGCCGCCGCCGCGAGGGACCAGGCCTCGGGCATGCCGATGCCCCACGGCTCGTAGAGGTTCCACTGGCGCCCGAACGCCGGGTCGTTCGGGGTCCACCCCTGGGCGGCGCGGGCGATATGGTTTGGCACCGCGTACTCGACGTCCGGGTCGTCGCGCAGCTCGGCGATCGTCTCCTGTACCGAGTCGCCGTCCCGGATCTGGTGCACGCGCGCGCTGCCGCCGTCGTACTTCACGACGACCTCGCCGGGGACGTAGTCGGCCGCCGCGGCCGAGGCGGCCGGCGAGAGCAGCGCCAGGACGACGCCGATCGCTAGGAGGTGGAGGCGTATCGGCATTGGGTTACGGTGCCCGAGGCAGTGTACGAACGCACCAACAACCCGCCTATGGGGAAGTTGTGATCGTCTGCGTGACCGGGGCCACCGGTTTCATCGGCGCGCACGTGGCAAACCTTGTGGCCGAGACGTACGGGCCGCCGAGAGTGACTTTCCGCGACGAGGCCCGGCTCACCGGCCTGGGCGACGTCGAGGTCGAGCCGATCAGGGCCGACGCGCTCGACCGGGGTGCCCTGCGACGCGCCTTCCGCGGCTGCGAGATCGTCTTCCACGCCACCGGCTACGTGGCCTCGCGCCCGCCCGAGCGGGTCTGGCAGATGAACGCGCTCGCCCCTCGCATCGCCGTGGAGGCCGCGGCGGCCGAGGGCGTCAAGCGCGTGGTGGTGACCTCGAGCGTCGCCGGGATCGGGCCCGCGCCCGCCGATCGCCCGGGCACCGAGGACGACGTCTACCGCGGCGGCGGGCTCGGCCTCACGTACCCCGACGCCAAGCACGAGGGCGAGTCGGAGGCGTTCGCGGCGGGCGCGCGGCTCGGTGTGGAGGTGGTGGTGGTCAACCCCTCATACGTCTTCGGGCCCCCCATCGACCGATCGCGCCCGGGGGAGACGTCGACGCGGATGGTCGGCAACTACCTGCGCGGGCGGCTGCCCGCCGTGGTCGATGGCGAGACCAACGCCGTCGACGTGCGCGACGTGGCGCGCGGGCACCTCCGCGCCGCCGAGCGAGGCCGGTCCGGCGAGCGCTATGTGCTGGGCGGCCACGACGTGCGCTGGGTCGAATTGCTGGAGCGGGTGGCCGAGCTGTCGGGCGTGCGCCACCCGCTGGTCGTGCTCCCGGCGGAGGCGGGCGCCGCAGTCCGCGCCGTGCGGGCGCTCGGGCTGCCCATGCCGGGCGTCTCCGAGGGGATCGTGCTGATGGCCCAGAACTGGCGCTACTCCTCGGCCAAGGCCCGGCGCGAGCTCGGCCACCGCGCCCGCCCGCTGGACCGGACCCTGCAGGACACGATCGACTGGTACAGGGAGCTGATCGACGGCGGTGCGCTGGGGGGCGCCCCGCCCTCGCCGATGTCGCTGGCCGCCGCGGGGGTGCGCCTGGCCGGCCGCGCCGGCGTGCTCGGCGG
>JBOGXT010000750.1:0-1834 GCA_050694635.1 Thermoleophilaceae bacterium | reverse complement strand
GGCTCGCTTCCGCGTGGGGCGCTCCTTCTCAGTTGCACTCCGGTGATGCTCGATGGCGAGCCGCCGCCGTGGCCGGAGGATCGTGTGGCCGTTGGCACCTTCGAGCTCGCTGGGCGCGAGCTCAGCTTCACGGCACTGTCGGTCCAGCGGCTCGACGCCGCCGCCGCGCTGGTCAAAGAGCGCCTTGGCAGGAACGCACGGCTCGTGCGCAGGGAGGTCACTCCCCTGGCCGATGAGCTCGCCGCCCGCAGGCCGGACGCCCGCGTGGCGCAGCGTGAGCCCGCGGGGCCGAGCGTCCCGGAGCGTGAGCTGCGCGCGGTGGTGGCGCACGCTCAGGAGCGCCAGTACCGGCGGTTCGTCGATGAGCCCAACCCGCGGCTGGATGGTCTCACCCCGCGTCAGGCCACGTCGGACCCGAACTACAGGGCGGAGCTCGGCGCGCTCGTGCGCGGGATCGAGAACCACGTCGAACGAGGGCGACGCGACGGCGAGCCCGTCCCGGACCTGTCTTGGCTGCGTGACGAGCTCGGGCTCGCTGAGGCGCTCGCGGCGTAACCGCATAGGCCGATGACCGCCGGTACGGTTCGGCCGTGTCGCGTCGGAGCGAGGCGAATATTGATCAGCTGCTCGAGGCGTTCCTGGACGAGCGGCGCGAGGCGCTCTCAGAACGGACGTTCCGCAACTACGCCCAAGTCGTCGAGCTGCTCCGCCACAGCCTGAACGGCTACGGCCACTCGTCGCTCGACCGAGACGAGCGAAGGCGCTTCGAGGCGGCCTACGAGGCCGGGGACGAGCAGGCCTTCTGCCACCTGTTCGGGCCCGAGAAGATCCCGGAGCACCTCGGAGAGTTTCTCGGCTACTTTATGGTCCGCAAGGTGATGGCCGGCCAGGAGCTGCTTCGCGCATCGGGCACGGTGACGAGGAAGCTTGTCCAGTGGCTCGAAGCGAACGGTCACGTCGACGCCGTCGAGGCGCGGCAAGCGGAAGAACACGCCTCGAATGCCTCCCGTGATCTGCCGCTGGCGGATCGCCTCGGGCAGATCCTCCACGACGTGGCAGCGTCCGCGCCCCACCTGGACCTGGACGCTGTCGCCGAAGAAGACTTCGTCGAGAACCACCTCGCCATCGCCGACGTCGAGCCCGGTCGCATCTGGTTCGAGGACGGCGTCGGGCCGGTCGAGGTCCCTCGGGCGGCGAGCGACTTGGCCCGCCCCGGATGGTCGATGTTCGTGACGGCCGTCAGGACCGGTCAAGAGTGGCACCTGCTCGAAGTCGGATTCGTCTACCCCTGACCGGAGCGCGCCGCTCGTAGGTGATCGCCCGCAGGGGAACAAGCGGGGCCGCAGGGTTCGAACCCGCCCCCGCTACTCCCGAAGGCCCGCACATGCGCGGTCTAGCGACGAGGCGGTCGCGGCCGGGGCCGCTGCGTTGCTCGTCGCGTTCGCGGTCGTGGCTTCCTGACGCGGCGGCCTCACGCCTGCGGTCGGTAGGCCAGGTAGACCACCCCGTTCTCGTACGACTCACAGGCCGCAAGGGACAGGTTGCCGGGCGCGGCTTCCTCGAGGAAGAGCCGCGGACCGGAACCGCGGGTGAGCGGGTAGACGAACAGATGCAGCTCGTCGACCAAGCCGTCCGCGAGCATCGCTCGGACCAGCGTGCCGCTGCCGCTGACGTAGAGGTCGCCGTCGATCTCGTCCTTCAGGCTGCGGATCGCCTCGGGGTCGTACGGGCCGATGATCTTCGAGTTCCTCCACGTCGCGGTCGTGAGCGTCGCGGAGACGACGTACTTGGTGGTGTCGTTGAAGAACGGCGCCCCTGGATCGTCCTCCACGGT
>JBOGXT010000749.1:0-1754 GCA_050694635.1 Thermoleophilaceae bacterium | reverse complement strand
ACGCGGGCCGGCAGCTCGGGTCGGCGCTCGGCTCGCGCGCAGAGCGGCTTCCCGACCGTCTGCAGCGGGCCCTGTCGCTCGAGGGCCGGGGCGTCGCCGGCGGCGGCCGCCGCATGGTTCCCGCCCGCGGCGAGCGCACGCAGAACGAGGAGATCCTGCGCCTGAGCGCCGAGGGCCCGGCGCCGCTCGAGGAGCCAGTGCCGGGGATGGCCGAGCGCACGCCGCTTCACCTGGCCGTTGTGATCCCCCCCTTCACCAAGGGCAGCGGAGGCCACAAGACGATCTTCACCCTGGTCGACCACCTCGAGCGCGCCGGCCACACCTGCAGCATCTGGATGTACGACGCGCGCGCCCGCCACTGGTACGAGAACGGCGCGGTGTTGAGGCGGCGGGTGGTCGAGGAGTTCGTGCCGCTGCGGGCGCCGGTGTACAAGGGCTTCGACGACTGGCACGGCGCCGACGTGGCGGTGGCCACGGGCTGGGACACCGCCTACCCGGTGATGCTCCTGCCCCATTGCCGGGCCCGCGCCTACCTGATCAACGACCACGAGCCGGAGTTCTTCGCCACCTCGGCGGACGCGCTATGGGCCGCGCGCACCTACGAGCTGGGCCTCTACGGGATCTCGGCGGGACGCTGGCTGCGCGACCTGCTCGCGCGGCGCTACGGCCAGCGCGGCGGCTGGTTCCGGCTCGGCGTGGACCACGGGATCTACCACCCGGAGCCGGTGGAGCGCCGGCGCGACACCGTCATCTTCTACGCCCGCGGCTTCACCGCGCGGCGGGCCGTTCCCCTCGGCGAGATCGCGCTCCAGGAGCTGCACCGGCGCCGGCCCGACCTGCGCTTCGTGCTGTTCGGCCAGGGCGACGAGCTCGGACTGCCCTTCGAGCACGAGCTGCTCGGAATCGTCGAGCCCGACGTGCTGGCGCGGCGCTACCGCGAGGCGACCGTGGGGTTCTGCCTCTCGCTCACGAACTACTCGCTGATCCCGCAGGAGATGCTGGCCTGCGGGCTGCCCTGCGTGGACCTGGCGGGTGGGAGCACCGAGGCCGAGCTGGGGCGCGACGGCGGGATCGAGCTCGCCGAGCCGAACCCGATCGCCATCGCCGACGCGATCGAGCGCCTGCTGGATGACGGCGAGCTGTGGCGACGGCGCTCCGAGGCGGGGCTCGCTCAGGTGAGCGAAGCGTCATGGGACGAGGCGGGGCGCCAGGTGGAGCACGACCTGCGCGAGGCCCTTCGCGAGCGCGAGCGCGGTGTGCCCACGCCGGTCGGCTCAGGCGAAGAAACGGCTCAGCGCGAGCAGCTGTGAGGCGTAGCCGAAGGCGATGACCGCCGTGGCGAGCGCCGCCGACACGAGCGTCGCCACGCGGTCCCTGAACGCGAGCGCACCGCCCACCGCGATCGCCGCCAACGGGACCAGCGCCGTGAAGACGTAGCGCCCCTGCTCGGCCGGAACGGGCCGTGGCGAGTTGGTGAAGTAGGCGCCCTCCACACCGGCCAGCACGCCGGCCAGGGCCACGACGAGGACGGCGAGCTCCCAGCCGAGCCGCCGCGCGGCCGGCCGGTGACGCAGCACGGCCGCCACGCACAGGCCGGCCATTGCGAGGCTGACAGCCACGATCACCAGGTAGACCCACTGTGGGAAGCGGACCACGACCCAGCCGAAGGCGGCCCAGCCGCCCTCGATGAAGACGTCGAACGCCGGCCACTTCTGGACGTGGAGGTCGTTCATGAACGGGAGGCGGGGCAGGAA
>JBOGXT010000748.1:0-3991 GCA_050694635.1 Thermoleophilaceae bacterium | reverse complement strand
ATGCGCAGCTGCCCCTTCGGTTGCGGCTTCACCCTGGGCGAGCGGACTCATGACGACGAGGGCCGCCGCATCCCGCGCCAGGTCATGGAGCAGAGCTGGCTCGCCGTGCTCGAGCACCACCGCCGCGACGGGCGCTGCGCCCCTCCGCGCCGCGGCGCTCGGCCCTCCTGGTGGCGTCGCCTGCTTCGACTGCGGTGACCCCCGAGGCGCGCCGCACCGTCTTCCGCTCCGTCGGCTACGAGCCGAACCAGACGCAGGCCCAGATCCACGACGACCCTAGCCTGCTCAAGCTCATCGCCGGCGGCGAGCGCGCCGGCAAGTCGCGCACCGGCGCGGAGGAGCTCGTCGGCAACAGCCCCTTCGGGCTCCTGTACTGGATCGTCGGCCCCGACTACCGCCAGACGCGGCCGGAGTTCGAGTACGCGCGCGACGACCTGCTCAAGCTCGACGCGATCGAGGCGATCTCCGAGCCGCGCGACGATGAGAGCCCGCGCTGGATGGCGCTGCGCGGCGGGCTGCGCATCGTGACGCGTTCGGGAGGCGATGCCAAGAAGCTCGCCAGCGAGGCGCCCGACGGGATCCTGATGGTCGAGGCGGCGCAGCACGCCTGGGAGAACTTCCAGAAGCTGCACAACCGCCTGGCCGAGGCCCGCAAGAAGGGCCGCGGCTGGATGTACGTGTCCGGCACCTTCGAGGGCAGCTTCGGCTGGTACCCCGACATCTTCACCCAGCTGCAGGCCCCCAACGCCTACGGCGGCCGCAGCTTCTCGCTCCCGACCTGGTCCAACACGCTGCTCTTCCCGGGCGGGTACGAGGACCCGGAGATCGTGAAGCTCCGCGCGACCAACCCGCACGACCTGTTCATGGAGCGCTTCGGCGGCGAGCCCTGCCCGCCGAAGGAGCTGGTCTTCCGCGAGTTCAGCTTCCCCAAGCATGTCCTGCCCATCCGCTTCGGCCCGGTCGAGACACCGATGCGCGCGCTGCTCCCGGTCGACGGCGTGGTCACCGACTGCTGGACCATCCCCGAGAGCAGCGAGCTCGAGGTCTGGATCGACCCCGGCTACGCCGGCGCTTACGCGGTCCTCTTCGTGGCCGTCTGCGGTGGCTTGGTCTTCGTCGTCGACGAGGTCTACGCCGTGGGCAAGGTCGGCGAGACGGTCATCGCCGAGGCCACCGGCAAGACCGAGCTCTTCGAGCGCGTGCGCCGCGGCGTGATCGACGTCGCCGGCCGGCAGCACAACGCCATGGAGTCGCAGGTGGAGCTGTGGCAGCGCCTCACGCGCCTGCCGCTGGCCTCGCGCGCGGTGCCCATCGCCGACGGGATCGCGCGCCACCGCGTCTTCCTGCAGGACCCCATGACGCTGCAGCCGCGGATCTTCCACGACCCGCGCTGCGTGGGGACCCTCAGCGAGTACGGGAAGTACCGCTACGGCGAGGTCAAAGAGCTGCGCGATGAGCGCGAGCTGCCCATCGACGCCAACAACCACGCCATGAAGGCGATCGCCTACGGGCTGATGAACCGCTACGGCGTGGTCGACCGCCTCTCGAAGCCCCAGCCCCGCAACCTCATCCGCGGCCGCCGCCGCGATGCCTAGCGCTAAGGAGAGACGCCCGTGAGCGCCGACGACTACGAGAAGCTGGCCTGGGTCATAAGGCTCCTCGAGGACAAGGGCACGCTCGAGCTGGTGCACTGCGACCGTCTGGTCCTGCACCGCCGCGGCGAGTGCCACTACTGCGACAAGCACGGCGCGGCCGCGCAGCGCGCGCGAGCGGAGCACGAGATCCCCTTCTCCGGCGAGGCCGGAGCGCCTGACGCGCTCTTCCGGGTGGACGAGGTGATCCGCCGCTGGCCGGGCAACGTGCCGGTGAAGAAGGGCGAGCGGCACACCACCTATCTCGGCCATACCTACGTCGTCGGCGAGGACCAGTAGTGGACGACGCGACCTACAGCGTCCTGGCCGAGCGCATCACCGCGCTGGTGGCGGGGTGGAAGGAGCGCCTGGGTCTGCGCGACTGGACCGTGCACGTCGAGGTCCTGCGCGCCGGCCTGCCGCCCAAGGAGCAGGAGCCCGAGAACACCTCGCTGCGCAAGCTGGCGACCGTCGATCCCAGCTGGGAGTACCTGATCGCCACGGTGTGCTTCGACGCGCCGGCGCTCGAGGACCGCTCGGCCGAGGACCTCGAGGACGTCGTCGTCCACGAGCTGGTCCACGTGCTCGTCGCCGAGATGCGCGAGCTCGTCCCGGACAAGTGCTGGCGCTGCGGGACGGACCACACCCGTGCGGACGGCGCCGAGCGCCATGAGGAGCGCGTCGTCACCGCCCTGACCCGAGTGCTGCGGGATCTGGCCAAGGGAGCCCGGCCGTGACCGAGCTCGCCCCCACCGTCGAGGACGTCCAGCGCACCCTGCACGAGCTGCGCGCCTATCGCAGCCGCATGAACCGCGAGATCCGCATCGACGTCGAGCTCTACAACCGCGAGTTCTCGCTCGACATCCCCGAGGACTTCCTCGAGGTCAAGGCGCCCACCACCAAGTCCGTCCCCGACCGCCTCGCCGATCGCCTGGGCTCGGCGCGCGTGCAGAACCACATCGAGCCGCGGCGCAGCGGCGAGAGCGAGCTCGAGCACGTCGAGAAGCTCGAGAAGGCCACCGGCGCCCTGCTCTACCTCATGCGCCGGCGCGCGCACTACAGCCCCATCCGGGCCATGGCCCTGCACGGCGCGGTGCGCGGCGCGTTCGTCCCGAAGTTCCAGGTCGATCTCTCCGGGTTCAGCAAGCCCCCGCTGCGCGAGAGCGGCGAGACGCAGACCCGCTACGACGCGCGCCGCAAGCTCTGGCAGTTCCGGCAGCTGGAGCGCTTCCCGCTGATGCTGGACGTCCGCCCCATCGAGTCGATCTTCCCCGACAGCGAGACCGACGGCGAGCGCTTCGTCATCGAGCACTACCGCCGCAAGGTCGGCGACGTGAAGAAGAACTACCCCAACTGGGAAGGCTGGGCGGGGTTCGCCACGCGCGACCAAAAGGGACGCTTCGCCGGCAAGCGCATCTACAAGGACAACGACACCTGCGACTACACCGAGGTCTGGACGCCGGACTGGCGCGGCGCGATGGTCGACCAGGACTGGCTGCCGATCGGCGACTTCGAGCCGGGCCCCATCCCCAACGTCTTCGGCCGGCCGCCCTACTGGGTCCGCTACGCCGGCTACGGCGACCCCGCCGGCGAGCCGCACCAGAAGTGCGTGGGTCTCTTGCGCGCGATCCGCGACGTCGCGCTCTCCGAGAGCCGCCTGCTCACGGTGATCAACGCGCTGGCCGAGCAGGAGGCCTACGGCGCCACGATCATCGGCGCCCAGGACGAGGCCGCCAAGGCCACGATGAGCTACGGCCCCGGCGCGGTGATCGAGACCAATGCCGACGGCGCGCAGATCCCGCTGCCGCAGGCTTACAAGCCGCAGAACAACCTGGGCGGCGCGCTGAACGCGCTCACGGTGATGCAGAGCTCGACCGAGCGCGGGTCGGTCCCCAGCGAAGCCATCGGCGAGGCCTCGCGCTCGCGCACCGGGACGCCCTCGGGCGTGGCCGCGGCGATCCTGACCGGGCAGGCCTCGATGATCATCGACCCCCTCAAGTCGGCCATCGAGGACTTCCTGGGCGACTTCCTGCCCTTCGTGGTCTACGTCCTGGACGCCGTGGTCGAGGAGGAGCTGACCCTCTACGGCCAGGTCGGCCAGGACAGCTTCGTGAACCTCACCCTCACCCAGCAGGACATCGACGCGCACTACGGCCCCATCTTCGTCGAGCTCAAGCTGCGCGCGCCGGAGGACGACTACGCGCGCTGGAACCTGGGCGTGCAGGCGCTCCAGGCGGGCTTCCCGCCGGAGTTCGTGATGGAGCGCTTCTTCGGTATCGAGAACTCCACCGAGATGGTCAAGGACATGATGACCAAGCAGATCGCCTACTCCCAGGCGGTGCGCGAGAACTACCTCATCC
>JBOGXT010000747.1:0-11966 GCA_050694635.1 Thermoleophilaceae bacterium | reverse complement strand
GGCGAGGAGCGCCGCCGTCCCCTCCAGCTCGGCGGCGGCCGCGCGGCACGACTCGCAGGCGGCCAGGTGCTCCTCGACCAGCGCGCGCTCCCCGGGGGCGAGCCTTCCGAGCAGGTAGGCGCCGAGGTCCACGTGTATGTCGGTCCGATCAGACAGGGAGCCCCCGTTCCTCGAGCTCGAGGCGCAGCGCGCGCAGACCGTAGAACGTACGCGTCTTCACCGTGCCCAGCGGGATTTCCAAGCGCTCGGCGATCTCCGCCTGGCCGAGGTCCTCGTCGAGCATCAACTCGAGGACGTCGCGATGCTTGGGCGAGAGCGCCCCGAGCGCGTCGCGCACGTCCAGGCTCAAGAGCAGCGAGTCGAACGAGCGGTCGTCGATCACCTCGATGTGCTCCTGGGAGGACAGGGGACGGGAGGCCGAGCGCCGTAGAAGGTCGACCGCCACCCGGCGCGCGATCGTGAACAGGAAGGTGCGAACGCTGCCGCGCTCGGGGTCGTAGCGCCCGGCGCTTCGCCACAGCCGGAGGAAGGTCTCCTGCACCAGCTCCTCGGCCATGCCGCGCTCACCGAGCAGCTTCAGGCCGAGGCCGTAGAGCCGGGCCGAGTAGCGGCGGTATAGATCAACGAGCGGCTCGCCGACGTCGCCCGCCGCCACGCGGCCGAGGAGCAGCGCCTCCTCGGTCGTCGCGGCCGCGGTGATCGTTTCGATGTGCATCGGGCGAGGTCCTGCATCCCTCTTCGCAGGACCTCGCCCATTTGGTTCAGCGAATCCGCATCCTCGCTCAGCGCACCCGCACCTTCAGCGTCAAGGACCCCGCCTTGCCCCGCGCGAGCGCGCGGGCCAGCGCCCGGCGGTCGGACCGCGAGAGCTCGAGCGTGCCGCGCCCCTTGCTGCCGTCGTCCAGGCGGAGCCTGGCCCGGTCGAGCAGGTGGCGGCCGAGCTTCAGCGCCGCGTCGACCGACTTCGGCTTCGCCGGCGGCGAGACCGGCCTGTCGTCGTCGTCGACGATCGTGAGCGTCGTCGCGTCCCGCGCGCCGACCAGCGCGTTCGCGCCCGGATTCGCGAGCGTGAGCGCGATCTGGCGGTCGGCTCCGTCGCCGGCGTCGTCGCTCACAGGCACCGTGATCAGCTTCGTGGTCTGACCGGGCTCGAAGGTGAGTGTGCCGCTCGGCCCCCCGCCCGAGCTCGAGTAGTCGACCGTGGCCGTGCGGTTCTCCGGGCCGGAGCGCACGACCGCGATCTGCGCCTGCCCGCCGCTCTCGCTCACGGCCGAGGCGCCGACCGCGAAAGCGATCACCGAGGCGGGCACCACGGAAAGCGACTCGATCACCTCGCCGCCGCCGATCGCTCCCACCGGCGTGGCGGCGCCATTGGCGAGGTTGATCGTGTGCAGCGTCGAGGAGCCGGGGCTGCCGGCGAGCTCGAGCGCGGCGTAGGCGACCTTCGACCCCTGCGCCACGTCGAGGCCCGCGTTGTCGGTGGTGTTCACGCCGAGCATGCCGCGCAGCTCAAGCGTCCCGGCGTTGGGCGGGTTCTGCTTGAACAGCACGTCGGAACCGGAGTCGATGTCGAACAGCTCCGTCGACGTGGTGCCGTCGAAGTCGTTCGTGTACCCCGCGGCCACCACGTTCGGATCGCCCGGGTTGAGGTTCGAGTCTCTTCCGCCGGCAGCGGTGCCCGCGCCGCCGTTTCCATTCAGTGGGTTGAAGCGGTAGTTCTCGTCGTTCTCGTTGACCACCCGGATGGCGTCGGCCATCGGGTTGAAGTCGAGCCCGGTGTCGGCCGCCGCCGGGAAGGCGCCGAGCCCCGCGCTCACCTGGACCGCGGCGAAGGCGCCGCCGGGCGTGGCCGGCGGGTTCAGCACGTAGAGCGTGCCGAGGCTTCCGTACGCGTACAGCTGATTCGAGCGCGGCCGGTAGTCGAGCCCCACCAGGTTCGTGTCCATCGCGCCCATCGGGAACGTGATGGAGGCGGTCTGGGCCGAGCTCGGATTGGTCACCGGGAAGGTGACAAGCGAGCTCGGGCTGTCGGTCGAGAGGCCTACCGCGGTCTCGTCCGCGAGGGCCGGGGCGGATGTGGCAAGGGCGGCCGCCGACGCGCAGGCGAGCGCGACGGCGGCCCTCTTGAGAGGTCGTCTGGACATCGAGTCCTCCTTCGGGAGTGTCGGGGCGGTTTCGAAGGGAGAGTTCGCGTGCCGGAGCGCGGAAGGTTCAGTCGGCGTCGGGCGGGAAGATGTCGAGCCCCGTGGCGTGCGCTGTGCGGCTGCCGAGCCGGTACTGGACGTCCACCTGGTCGTCCTTGCCGTAGGAGCCGAACAGGCCGAAGAAGATCGCCGCCCAGCGGCCCATTCCCAGGCGCTCCTTCTCCAGCGGCTTCGCGAACCGGAGCTCGCCGCCGACCACCTCGTAGTCCCTGCCCTCTCGCTGCTCGACCCCGTTCACGAACACCCGGTACGGGCGCTCCGCGCCGCGCGGCAACGGGACCCGCCAGCGATTCATGCGAGGAGGCGGCGGAGCGCGCCGTAGGCGTCCTCGCCGCCCCTCTGCTCGACCAGCCGGCGCCGCACGCGCCCGGTGAAGGCCTCGCTCGAGCCGTCGCCGCGCACGTCCACTCCCGCCCGCAGCCGCCCCGGCCCCGACAGCTCGAGCCGCGCGACCACGCGCTGCACGGGCTCGATGCGGCGGATCAGCGTGCCGCCGGCCGGCCGCGCGTCGGCTCCGCGCTCCAGCTCGCGTCCGCGCTCCTCCACGGCGCTCAGCGCAGCCGCGAGCTCCGTGAAACGCTCGCGGGTCACCTTTGGACCTTGCCGTATCGTCAGTGTGTACGGCATGAGCGGCAGCGTACTTTCCGTCAACGTCGCGGAGATCCGCGAGATACCACGCGGAGGCCGCATGGTGCGGACCGGCATATGGAAGTTCCCGGTCGAAGGTCGCGTGGCGGTCCGCGGGGTGAACGTCGCGGGCGACGAGCAGGCCGACCGCTCCGTGCACGGCGGCCCCGACAAGGCGCTCTACGCGTACGCGCGCGAGGACATCGACTGGTGGGAGGGTGAGCTCGACCGCGAGCTGCCGGACGGGGTCTTCGGCGAGAACCTGACGCTGCGCGGCGTCGACGCCACCGGCGCGGTGATCGGCGAGCGCTGGCGCATCAGCTCGACGCTGCTCGAGGTGTCGGAGCCGCGCTTCCCGTGTTGGAAGCTCGGCGCCCGCTTCGGCGATCCGAGGATGCTCAAGCGCTTCGCCGCCGCGCGACGGCCGGGCGCCTACCTGCGCATCGTCGAGGAGGGCCGCCTCGCCGCCGACGACGCGGTGGAGATCGCGTCACGGCCCGGCCACGGCTTCACGATCGCCTCCTTCGCCCACGCCTTCCTCGAGGACCGCGCCGCGCTCCCGCGGCTGCTGGAGGTGCCAGGCGTCTCGGAGTCCTGGCACGAGTGGGTCCGGGAGCGAGCGGCCTAGCCGCCGATCGCGGACATCGTCCGCGGCGGCTGACGGAAGCCCGGCTCGCCGATGTGGTGCTTGAGCTCCTTGCGCCAGACCGCGTCGCGGATCACGGACTCGATCTCGGCGTCGCTCGCGCCTCCGCGCAGCGGCTCGCGCAGGTCCGTCTCGTGCAGCGAGAACAGGCAGGTCCGCAGCTTGCCGTCGGCGGTGAGGCGGATGCGGTTGCAGTCCGCACAGAACGGCTCGGACACCGGGTTGATGAAGCCGATCTCGCCGCGCCCGTCGGCGAAGCGGTAGACCCGCGCCGTGGCGTGCGGCTCGCGCGGCGCCTCCTCGAGCGGATGGACGCGGTGGATGATCTCGCGCAGCTCGGCCCCGGTCAGCACCTGGTCGCGGCTCCAGGCGTGGTCGCCGTCGAGCGGCATGAACTCGATGAAGCGCACCTGGAAGCTCGTGGTGCGAGCGAACTCCGCGAACGGCAGCGCCTCCTCCTCGGTGAAGCCGCGCAGTGCCACGGCGTTGACCTTGATCGGCCGCACCCGCTCGTGTCGCGCGATCGCCTCGAGCCCGCGCAGCACCTGCGGCAGCGAGTCGCGCCGCGTGAGCTGGAAGAAGCGGTCGCGCTGGAGCGAGTCGATCGAGACGTTCACGCGGGTGATCCCGGCCGCGACGAGCGCGTCCGCCTGGCGGTCGAGCAGGTAGGCGTTCGTCGTGAGCGAGAGATCCTCGATCCCCGGGACCGCCGCCAGCATCTCCACCAGCCGCGGGAACTCGCGCCGCACGAGCGGCTCGCCGCCGGTCAGGCGCAGGTCGGTCACGCCCATGCCGGCCATCACCCTGACCAGCCGCTCGATCTCCTCGAAGTGGAGGATCTCCTCGCGGTCGAGCCAGGGCAGCCCGTCGGCGGGCATGCAGTACTGGCAGCGGAAGTTGCAGCGGTCGGTCACAGAGACGCGCAGGTCGGTGATCTGGCGGCCGTGGCCGTCGACGAGGGGCTCAGAGGTCACGCGCCGTAGGGTACTCCGGGTGGAGATCCCCGCGACAGAGATCCGCGTGCCGACGCGCGGCAACCGCCGTCTCGAGGCGCTGCTCGCCGCGGCCAACGGCGACCGGCGCCTCCACGCCTGGTGGTACATGCAGCAGGTCAACGCCGACAGGCGCGACATGTCAGACCACTCCTGGGTGCACATCCAGATCCTGGTCAACATCGCCCTGCGCCTGTTCCGGCTGCTGAGCCGCGCGGGGGTGGAGCCGGCGATGGTCGCCCAGCACGGGTTGACGCCGCGCGACGCCGAGGTGGTGATCGCCGCCGCCTGCCTGTTCCACGACACCGGCATGTCGATCCACCGCACCGACCACGAGCAGTACTCGCTGTTCCTGGCCGCCGACCGCCTTCCGCAGCTCCTTCAGGGCGTCTACGAGGAGCCCGACCTGACGGTCGTGAGCTCCGAGGCCCTGCACGCGGTGATCGGGCACCGCCGCCGCGGCGACCCGGTCACCGTGGAGGCGGGCATCGTGCGCGTGGCCGACGCGCTCGACATGGCCAGCGGCCGCTCGCGGATCCCCTTCGAGACGCGCCGCCCCAACATCCACTCGATCTCGGCGGCGGCGATCGACGGGGTCTCGATCGAGCCTGGCGAGGAGCGCGCCGTGCGGATCGAGATCGAGATGAACAACTCGAGCGGACTGTTCCAGGTGGACGAGCTGCTGGCGACCAAGCTGCGCGGCTCCGGGATCGAGGAGCACATCGAGGTCGTGGCCGAGATCGACGCAGAGCACGAGAAGCGGCTGGTGCCGGTCTTTAGGATTTGATTTAGCCGGTTTCCCCGCCTACCAAGCTGGGGAAGTACCCCTGCGAATGGGGGACGGAGACCGGCCCCTGGTCGAGCTGGACCAGGTGAAGAAGAGCTTTGGCGACAACGTCGTCCTCGACGGCGTCGACTTGACCGTCGAGCGCGGCTCGGCGTCGGTGATCGCGGGCCCGTCGGGCTCGGGCAAGTCGACCATGCTGCGCTGCATCAACGGGCTCGAGACGATCGACGCCGGCGAGGTGCGCTTCGACGGCACGGCCGTCGACTACTCGGGCAAGGCGCTCAGCCGGCTGCGCGCGGAGATCGGCATGGTCTTCCAGCAGTTCAACCTCTTCCCGCACATGACCGTGCTGGACAACGTCGTGCTCGGCCCGGTCAAGGCGAAGGGGGCGGACCGCAAGCAGGCCGTCGCGCGGGCGCGCGAGCTGCTCGAGCGGGTCGGGATCCCCGAGAAGGCCGGCGAATACCCGGCCGCCCTGTCCGGCGGCCAACAGCAGCGCGTGGCGAGCGCGCGCGCGCTGGCGATGGAGCCCCAGCTGATGCTGTTCGACGAGCCGACCTCGGCGCTCGACCCCGAGATGATCCGCGAGGTCCTCGACGTCATGCGCCAGCTGGCGCAGGACGGCATGACGATGATCGTCGTGACCCACGAGATGGGGTTCGCGCGGGAGGTCTGCGACCGGATCGTCTTCATCGACGCCGGCGAGATCGTGGAAGAGGGGCCGCCGGACGAGTTCTTCTCGTCGGCCAAGAGCCCCAGGGCCAAGGAATTCGTGGACAAGATCATCCACCACTAGAAGGGAGAACGGGATGACAAGGACGAAGCTGTGGCGAGCACTGATGGCGATGGCGCTCGCGGTCGCCGCGCTGGCCGTGGCGGGGTGCGGCGACGACGACGATGACGACGGTGGAGGCGGCGGCGGAGGCGGCGATCAGGCCGCCGAGGCCAAGCAGTTCCCGGCTGACACCACGATGGGGAAGATCCAGGAGCGCGGCGAGATCACGATCGGCGTCAAGTTCGACGTGCCGCCGTTCGGCTTCAAGAACCCGCAGACCGACGAGGTCGAGGGGTTCGACGTGGACATGGGCCGGATCATCGCCGAGGAGCTCGGCGTGGAGCCGAAGTTCGTAGAGGCGATCTCCGACAACCGCATCCCGTTCCTGCAGCAGGGCGAGGTCGACCTGATCCTGTCGACGATGACGATCAACCAGGAGCGCGACCTGGAGATCGAGTTCTCCGAGCCGTACTACATCGCGCGCGGGCGGATCCTGGTCCCGCAGGACTCGGACATCAAGGGGCTCGAGGATCTGGCCGGCAAGCGGGTCTGCACGGCGCTCGGCTCGACCTACGAGGAGACGATCCGCACGGAGGCCCCGGACGCCGACCTGAAGCTTGTGGACACCTACTCGGAGTGCCTGGAGCTGCTCCAGAACGGCGCGATCGACGCGATCTCGACCGACGACGTGATCCTGACCGGCATGATCATCCAGGACGACACGCTCCAGATCGTCGGCGACGAGCTCACGACCGAGCCGTACGGCGCGGGCATCAAGGAGGGCGACAAGGAGTTCCAGAGCTTCGTCAGCGACACGCTCGAGGCGGCGCAGGAGGATGGGCGCTGGGACGAGATCTACCAGGAGTGGGTCGGCCAGTACGTCGACAAGCCGGCGCAGCCGCCGGACATGACGCTGAAGGAGGCGCTGGCGCTGGGCTGATGCTGATCCGCCAAGGAAGGCAAGCCGGTGACTGAGCTCTGGGAGGTCCTCACGGACCACTTCCCGGAGCTCAGCTCGGGCTTCTGGGTGACGGTCCGCCTGGTCGCGATCTCGTTCGTGATCGCGATGGTCGTGGGCACCGCCGTGGCGGCGCTGCGGATCGCGCCCCTGAAGCCGCTCAACTGGGTGGGCGGCGTGTTCGTAGAGCTGTTCCGGAACACGCCGCTCCTCGTCCTGCTGTTCATCGCGTTCGCCGGGCTGCGCCGCGCCGGCCTGGCGCTCGACGCGTGGGTGGCCGGCACGGCCTGCCTCGGCCTGTACACGGCCGCCTACGTGGCCGAGGCGCTGCGGTCGGGCGTGTTCGCGGTCGGCAGGGGGCAGATCGACGCGTCGCTGTCGCTCGGCCTCGACTACCCGCGGACCATGCGCTTCATCATCCTGCCGCAGGCGTTCCGGACGGTCATCCCGCACCTGGGCAGCCTCACGATCGCGATGATCAAGAACTCGGCGATCGTCGGCGTGTCGCTGCTCGCGCTGCCGGATCTCCTGCACCAGGCGAGGCTCGTCAACTCGCGCACGTTCGCCACGCACGAGACCTTCTTCTGGGCGGCGGTCGGCTACCTGATCCTGACGCTGCTCGCGACCCTGGCCGTGCGCCGGCTCGAGACCCGCTACGCGATCCACCGCTGAGGCATGGGCTACCTCGTCGATCCGGACAACTGGGAGTGGGTGACCACCGGGAACAACCTGCGGTTCCTGCTCGAGGGCTTCCTCGTGAACCTCGAGATCGCGGCGATCGCGATCGTGTTCGCGCTGGCCTTCGGGCTGCTGCTTGCGCTGGCGCGCCTGTCGCCGCTGCGGCCGCTCAGCATCGCGGCCGGCGTGTGGGTGGACGTCTGGCGCAACCTGCCGCTGATCTTCATCATCCTGTACCTGGCCCTGGCGCTGCCGGCGCCCTGGAAGGACTTCTACGAGTCGAACGTGCCCGGGTTCTTCCCGGAGGCGCTCCAGTCGGGCCGCGTCTTCGCGGGCATCCTGGGGCTCGTGCTCTACAACTCGGCGGTCATCGCCGAGATCATGCGGGCCGGGATCCTCTCGCTCGACCGCGGGCAGGGCGAGGCGGCGGCGTCGATCGGCCTCACCTACCCGCAGCAGCTCCGCTACGTGATCCTGCCGCAGGGGCTGCGCCGGATGGTGCCGGCGACGGTGTCGCAGCTGATCACCCTCAACAAGGACACCACCCTGGTCAGCATCATCGCCATCCAGGAGGTGATGCGCCACGGCCGCATCCTGTCGAGCGGCATCGCGGCGTTCACCGGCGCCGACGTCCAGGCGCCGCTGCTCCAGGTGTTCATCTTCATCGGCGCGCTGTTCGTGGTCACGAACTACGCGCTGTCGCGGCTCTCACGCCGGCTCGAGATCCGCGAGCGCCGGCGTACGGGCGGAACGGCGGGGCCGGTCTCGGGCCTGGAGGACCAGACGGCGCTGGTAGCCGAAGCGACTTAAGGGTCGCGGACTGCCAGGACATCCGTTTGCTTGGCGACAATCCCTTCCGTGACCAAGATCGACGAGCGTACCCCGGTTCCTCGGATCGATGCGGCAGCCCGCGCTCGCCTTCGCGAAGCTCTGGACTGCGACGGGGTCGTCTCCGCATACCTGTTTGGCTCCCAAGCCACCGGACGCACCGGGCCGCTGTCCGACATCGATCTCGCGATCTACGTGGACCCTCGGGCCTCCGCCGACCACCGTGATGCCATTCAGATCCTGCTTGCGAACCGGGCCGCCGAGGCCCTCGACTCCGGCGAGATCGACGTCGTCCTACTAAACGAAGCACCGCCCCTCCTGCGCCATCGGAGCATCAAGGACGGCATTCTGTTGGTGGAGCGCGACCCGGTAGCCCGAGTACGGCTCGAGACGGAGGGATTGCTCTACTACCTCGACACTTCGCCACTGCGGGCGACGCTGGCCGAGGGCCGGCGTCGCCGGATTGCTGAGGGGAGCTTTGGTCGACGCTGAGCGGCTTGGAGCGCGCCTCGACCGGCTCGAGCAGCTGATCGAGAGGCTCGAGGAGGTCCGGGCACGGGGAGAGGCCACGTACCTCCGCGACGCGTGGCTGCGCGCGGCGACCGAACGCTGGCTTCAGCTCGCGATCCAGATAGCGATCGACATGGGAGCGCAACTGGTCAGTGAGCGCTCCGTGTCTCCCCCGTCGGACTACGCGGGCGTGTTCACGGCGCTCGCTGATGCGAGTGTTCTGGAGCGCGACTTGGCCGAGCGGCTGGTCGCCGCGGCCCGCCAACGCAATCTCCTTGTTCACGCTTACTTGGACGTCGATGACCGAAGGCTGTTCGCGTCGCTTACACGCCTCGACGACCTGCGCGATCTTGCCGCGGCGGTTCAGGGGTTGATCGACGCGGGCTGAGCCGCGCTCAGCCCTTGGCCGGATCGATCAGGTTCGTCTCGGCGGTGGGCTTCTCGGTCAGCCGCTTCCGCTCACCCATGGCCACGTAATCCCGCTCGCGCTCCCCGGTGTAGATCTGGCGCGGCCGCGCGATCTTAGTCTCGGGGTCCTCCTGCATCTCGCGCCACTGCGCGATCCAACCCGACGTGCGCGGGATCGCGAACATCACCGTGAACATGTCGGGCGGCAGGTTGAGCGCCTCGTAGATCAGGCCCGAGTAGAAGTCAACGTTCGGGTACAGCTTGCGCTCGACGAAGTACTCGTCGTCCAGCGCCCGCTTCTCGAGCTCGACGGCGATGTCGAGCTTCGGGTTGCGCCCGGTCACCTCGAACACCTGATCGACGTGCTCCTTGATGATCTGCGCGCGCGGGTCGTAGTTCTTGTAGACCCGGTGGCCGAAGCCCATCAGCTTCTCGCCGCGGTTCTTCACGCCGTCGAGGAAGTCCGGGATGTTGTCGGTGCTCTCGATCCGCTCGAGCATGCGCAGTACGGCCTCATTGGCGCCGCCGTGCAGCGGGCCGTACAGCGCCGCGACGCCTGCGGCCACGGCCGAGTAGGGATCGACCCGCGAGGAGCCGACGCCTCGCACGGCGTTCGTGGAGCAGTTCTGCTCGTGGTCGGCGTGCAGGATCCAGAGCACGTCGAGGGCCCGCTCGAGCCGTGGGTCGGGCTCGTACTTGACCTCGGTCATCTTGAACATCATCGAGAGGAAGTTGCCCGGGTAGCTGAGGTCGTTGTCCGGATAGACATAGGGGAGGCCGAGGTTGTGGCGGTAGGCGAAGGCCGCCAGCGTCGGGATCTTCGCGATCAGGCGCACCGCCGCCATGTGGCGCTCGGTGTCGTCATCGATGTTCTTGGCGTCCGGGTAGAAGGTCGAGAGGGCGCCGACCGTGGCGAGCAGCATCCCCATCGGGTGGGCGTCGTAGCGAAAGCCCTCGACGAACTTCTTGATGTTCTCGTGGACGAACGTGTGGTGGGTGATCTCGAAGACCCACTCGTCGAGCTGGTCCTGGGTGGGCAGCTCGCCGTAGATGAGCAGGTAGGCGACCTCGAGGTAGCTCGACTTCTCGCAGAGCTGGTCGATCGGGTAGCCGCGGTACTCGAGCACGCCCGCCTCGCCGTCGATGAAGCAGACCGAGCTCCGGCAGGAGGCCGTGTTCGTGAAGGCGGGGTCGTAGGTCATGAGGCCGAAGTCGTCCTCCGAGACCTTGACCTGGCGGAAGTCCATCGCCTTCACCGTGCCGTCCGAGACCTCCACCTCGTAGCTCTCGCCGGTGCGGTTGTCGGTGACGCTCAGCGTGTCCTGGGCGGTGGCCACTCCCCCGCCCTCGTCCCGTTCTGTCCGTTCCTCGCCCATGCTCTCTCCTCGTCGTCCTCGGCTCGCTTAGGGGGATTGTGCCGGAAGCGGCGTGTCACTAGTCCTGCCCGCCCCGGCGGCGGGGGGCGCACCCGGGCGGCTGCGCCGGCGCCGGGCGGTTCGGGGGCGGCGGCACTTGGTGCGTCTGGGGCCCCCCGGGCTCGATCGAGAACGGCTCGCCGTGGTGCAGGAGCTCGAGCGGCTCGCCGTCGCCGAGCAGCTCGTACAGCGCCTCCTTCGGCCGCACTTCGACGCGCAGGCAGCGGCCCCGGTAGGAGAGCCGGAAGGCGAGCCGGGTCAGCCGTGACGGCAGGCGAGGCGCGAAGGAGAGCGTCTCGCCGTGGTCGCGCATCCCGCCGAAGCCGGCAACCGCGACCAGCCAGGTGGCGCCCATCGAGGCGATGTGCATCCCGTCGCGCGTGTTCTCGGCGAGGTTCCGCAGGTCGACCAGGGCGGTCTCCCCGAAGTAGTCGTATGCCAGCTCGAGATGACCCACTTCGGCGGCAACGATCGCCTGCGTCGACGCCGACAGCGACGAGTCGCGCACGGTGATCGCCTCGTAGTAGGCGAAGTCGCGCGCCTTCTGCTCGTCTTCGAAGCGGTCGCCGCAGAGGTAGAGCGCAAGCACGAGGTCGGCCTGCTTGACCACCTGCGAGCGGTACAGCTCGTAGTAGGGGAAGTGCAGCAGCAGCGGGTACTGGTCCGGGCGCGTGTCCTCGAAGTCCCAGTGCCGGCGGTGCGTGAAGCCGTCGCACTGCGGGTGCACCCCGAGCTCCTCGTCGTAGGGCACCCACATCCTGGCCGCGGCGTCGCGCCAGCTCGCCATCTCCTCCTCGTGAACGCCCAGCGCGGCGGCCTGATCCGGGTGGCGGGCGGACGCCTCCGCCGCCTCGACGAGGTTTCGCGCGGCCATGAGGTTGGTGTAGACGTTGTTGTCGGTGATCGCCGTGTACTCGTCCGGGCCGGTCACGCCGTCGATGCGGAAGGCGCCGTGGGCGTCGTGGTGCCCGAGAGAGCGCCACATGCGCGCGGTGTCCACGAGCAGCTCGAGCCCGACGTCGCGCTCGAACTTCTCGTCCCCGGTCGCCCAGCGGTAGCGGCGCGCGGCGTCGGCGACCGCCGCGTTGACGTGGAAGGCGGCCGGGCCGGCCGGCCTGTAGCCCGAGCACTCCTGGCC
>JBOGXT010000746.1:0-2203 GCA_050694635.1 Thermoleophilaceae bacterium | reverse complement strand
CGCCTGGGGCGACGTCGGCGACGGAGCGGTCGTCGACCGGATCGAGCGCATCGCGAGCGCCGGGGCCGCGGTGCGGCGGCTGCAGGGCAGCACCTTCGGGCGCATCGGCGGGCGGCCGATGGGCATGTACACCGCGGTCTCGAGCAGCGACCAGTGGATGGAGAAGTTCGGCGTCGACGTGGAGGAGATCGACCAGTATGAGCTGGTGCGGCGCGCCGAGGCCGTCGACGGCGGCTACGCGAGCGGCGCGCGCCGGTGGCTGGAGGAGCGGGCGGCCGGTGTGCACTACGACGAACGCCAGCTCACGCCGGAGCTGCTCGAGCGCCAGCTGCGCTCCTACCACGCGCTGCGCGAGCTGGTCGCCGACCAACGGCTCGACTTCTGCGGCATCAAGGCGCAGCCCGAGCTGACGAACCACTTCTGCACGATGGACGTCGCCGAGGCCTTCCTCAACGACCCCTACGACTGGGACGGTCCCAAGGCGCCGATCGTGTGCGCGACCGAGGCCGACATGGACGCCGCGCTCACGATGCAGATCCTGGGCTCGCTCTCGGGCAGGCCCGCGCTCTTCGCCGACGTCCGCCACTACCACGCGGACCTGGGGATCTGGGACCTCTGCAACTCCGGCCAGCACGCGACCTGGTTCGCCGCCCGCTCCGACGAGGCCGAGGAGAACCTGCGCCACGTCCATCTCTACCCCCAGGAGTTCTACTTCCCGGCCGGCGGCGCGTCGGTGCACCACCTCGCCGCCGCGGGCGAGATGACCTTCGCGCGCCTGACGCGCCTCGACGGCCGCTACCGGATGCAGGTGCTGCGCGGGGCGCTGGAGCAGTTCGACGCCGAGACCAACGAGCGGCTCATGCGCGCCTCGACCTACGAGTGGCCGCACGCCTTCGCGCGCTTCGACGCCTCGTCGGACGAGATCCTCTCGCGCTACGGCTCCAACCACATCCACGCGACCCCCGGCGACCACGTCGAGGAGCTGCGCCTCTTCTGCCGCTTGCTCGACGTGGACTTCGACGGCTTCGGCTCGCTGCGATGAGCGACCTGCGTTCCCTCAGGAGCCCGGGCGCGTGTTGAAGACGAGCTCGCCGACGCCGCTCGAACACGGTACGCGCTGATGCGATTCCCCGCCTCGGGCGAGAACATCTCGCCGTGGGCGCCCCGGACCACGAGGGTGGGCGTGGCGATCGCGCCGACCCGGTCGGCGAACGAGGTGGCGATTGCGGCGTTTCATGTTGTCACGGGATGTCGGGCCGGGGGGAGGAGGGCGGTGCTCGAGCGTGCCATTCTGTGGGAATGCGCACGTTCGGAGGGCATCGAGTCGACAGGGCATGAGCGAGAGCGGCAAGCCAGGTTCCACCGAACTCAAGGAGCTGATGGGCCGGGTGCTCGAGTCGGACGCCTCCGAGGCGTTCGGGCGGTTCATCGTGCGACAGATCGCTCTCGGTGACATGGCACCCAACGCTGATGACGCCGTGCTCGAGGGCATCGAAGAATCGCCGGATGGAGGGGCTGCGATGGCGGAAGCGCACCTGCTCGGCCTGCCAGAGCACGAGCGCGAGGAGCTCCTCGAGCGGGCCGGCATGGAGGCCGGCCGCCGACTGCACGCAGCCGCATTCGCGCTGCTCGCAGCCGTCGGTGCCGCGCGGCTCCCCGTCGAAGTCAGCCCCGAGATGGTGGCCGTGGCAGCGATAACGGAGCTTGGTGACTCGACCCGGCCCGACGCGACGCCGTCCTGAGCTGCCTGGCGCCTACCTCGGCCGCCAGTCGATGCAGCTGGTAGCGAGCCGCGTCGGCTGACCAGGGCCGTCCACAGGTAGGTGAGCCGTGCATCTGGGAACCGCACGACGCTCGCAGCTGTAACGACGGAGAATGCGTGGACTCGAGCGCTGAAGGCGCGGATAACGCGGCTACCGGCTGGCATGCCCGTCGCCGCTTTCGCGCTCGCCTTTGCCGGCTCGCTCCTGTACTTCTCGCTTGCCGACGGCGACGGCAGCGGCGACGCACCCGCGCCGGCTGCCGCACCACCCGACCGGAGCGCCGGGCGGAGGGGTCCACCGGCGGAGGGCAGGCTCGTCGTGACGTTCAATGCCGCGGCCGATGAGCCTGGCAAGGGGTACCTCGGAGCAATTGTCAAATGTTGTGGATGACGGCGTGACGGGTCATCAGGCGGCGACCCTCTCGTCCGTCGTCGTGTCCT
>JBOGXT010000745.1:0-2817 GCA_050694635.1 Thermoleophilaceae bacterium | reverse complement strand
GGGCCGGAGCGCGCCCCCGCCCGCGCCTACTACCGGGGCATCGGCTTCGACGCCGACGCGCTCGCGCGGCCGATCGTCGGCGTCGCCAACACGTGGACCGAGACGATGCCGTGCAACTTCCATCTGCGCCGCCTCGCGGAGAAGGTGAAGGAGGGTGTGCGCGCGGCGGGTGGCACGCCGATGGAGTTCAACACCGTGGCCATCTCCGACGGCATCACGATGGGCACCGAGGGCATGAAGACCTCGCTGATCAGCCGCGAGGTGATCGCCGACTCGATCGAGCTGGTGGCGCGCGGGCACATGTTCGACGCGGTGGTGGCGCTGTCGGGCTGCGACAAGACGATCCCCGGCTGCGTCATGGCGCTCGCCCGCCTCGACGTGCCGGGCCTGATGCTCTATGGCGGGTCGATCGCGCCGGGGCGGTGGCGCGGGCGCGACGTGACGATCCAGGACGTGTTCGAGGGCATCGGCGCGCACGCCGCCGGCGACCTCACCGACGAGGAGCTGACAGACCTCGAGGAGCACGCGAGCCCGGGGGCGGGCGCCTGCGGCGGCCAGTTCACGGCGAACACAATGGCGATGGCGTTCGAGGTGCTGGGGATCTCGCCGATGGGCAGCTCGATGGTGCCGGCGGAGGACGGCAGGAAGGGCCAGGTGGCGGAGGACTGCGGCCGGCTGGTGCTGGAGGTGCTGGAGCGGGACCTGCTCCCGAGCCGGATCGTGACACGGCAGTCGCTCGAGAACGCGATCGCCGCCGGGGCGATGTCGGGCGGCTCGACGAACCTGGTGCTGCATCTGCTGGCGGTGGCGCACGAGGCGGGGGTGCCGCTCGCGCTCGAGGACTTCGACCGCATCGCGTGGGGAACGCCGCTCCTGTGCGATCTCAAGCCCGGCGGCCGGTTCGTCGCGACCGACCTCTACCGCGCGGGCGGGGTTCCCCTCGTGATACGCCGCCTCCATGAGGCGGGGCTGCTCCATGAGGAGGCCGTGACCGTCACGGGCCAGACGATCGGTGAGGTCGCCGCCCAGGCGGAGGAGGCCGACGGGCAGGAGGTGGTGCGGCCGGTCGACAACCCGATCAAGCCGAACGGCGGCTTCGCGATCCTGCGGGGAAACCTGGCGCCGGAGGGCTGTGTGGTGAAGCTGTCCGGCCACGGGCGGACGGAGCACCGCGGCCCGGCAAGGGTGTTCGAGTGCGAGGAGGACGCGTTCGCGGCCGTCATGGCGAAGTCGATCCAGCCCGGCGAGGTCGTGGTGATCCGCAACGAGGGTCCGACCGGCGGGCCGGGCATGCGCGAGATGCTGCACGTGACGGCGGCGCTCGTGGGGGAGGGCCTGGGCGACTCGGTCGCGCTGCTCACCGACGGCCGCTTCTCCGGTGCCACCCACGGCTTCATGGCGGGCCACGTGGCGCCCGAGGCCCCGCACGGCGGCCCGATCGCCGCGGTCCGGGACGGCGACACCGTCGTCTTCGACGTGCCCAACCGCGAGCTGAACGTCGAGCTGCCGGCCGAGGAGCTCGAGGCGCGCCTGCGCGACTACGAGCTGCCGGCGGCCAAGTACACGAGCGGCGTGCTCGGTAAGTACGCCCGCCTGGTGGGATCCGCAGCCGAGGGGGCCGTAACGGGGTAGGCCATTGGCGGCGCCGACGGAGGCGGGCGCGCCCGGAGTGTGGGCTGTGCCAGTCTCGCTATGCGGGACGCAGACAACCCACACTCGGCCGGACCGGGGTGGAAGGGGCTACGGCGAGTTGGTCGCGCGTGGTCGCAGGCGTTCGAAGAGGGCGCCGGCCACGCTCGCGTCCAGGTGCCTCACCCGCCCGGTGCGGCCGGAGCCCACTGCGGCCTCGAAGTCGGCCAGGCCCGCGCGGCGCTGCAGCGGCGAGGCGCGCAGGCCGTGCTCCTGGAGGCGGTCGACGCGCGCTAGGAGCGTGCGCCGCGCCAGCACCCGCCGTCGCACCACCAGGCGCCCGCCATCCTCGCGCCAGCCGGCCGAGCGGTGGCGAAGCAGACCGTCAGCGCCGCCTATAAGCGCCAGTGCCGGCAGAGCGGGCCACGCCGCGGGCACGACCACCGTCAGAGCCCCGCCGAGAGCGGCGCCCGCGAGCGCGGGCGGCAGCACATAGCGGCGCCGCGCCCGCGCGGGCGGCGTGTCGAGCGGCGCCGCCGAGTAAGCCAGCGCGGACCGCGGGCCCCTTGTAGCCGCCGTTCCCGCGCGATCGCTCGGCCGCTCGGAGGCCACGCCGCCCTCCCCCGGCTCCGCCAGCGCGGGCACGAACTTCGTCAGCAGCCGGTCCACGTCCCGCACGCGCACCAGCGGCAGCAGCGTTTGCGCGGCCGCCGCCTCCGACCGGTATCCCGCCGTCTCCATCCGCACGCTCGCAAGCCCGAAGGGGCGGCGCAGGACGCCCTCGACGACGTCCACCGCGTGCACGCGCGCGAGCGGCACGCTGGCGGCCCGGCGCGCCAGCAGCCCGCGGCGGATCCGCAGCCGCTCACCGTCCCGCACCAGGCTGAAGCCGGCGAAGGCCACGATCGCGCCCAGGAAGGAGAGGATCAGCGCCGCCCCCGCCAAGGCGAGCACCAGCAGTGCGATGCCCGCCGCGTCGGTCGGCAGCTGGTCCACCAGCTGCTCGCCCTCCCCGCCTCCGAAGAGCAGGTCGTCGCCCGCCGCGGCCAGGCCACCCACCAGCGGCAGGATCACCCCCAACTGCGGCGCCGTGATCGCCGTGACGAGCAGCGCGCTCGCGCCGAGGCGCCACTCGGGCAGGTCCCGCGCGACCGGGTCGGGCAGCCCGGCGGCCGAGCGCAGCTCGGC
>JBOGXT010000744.1:0-20739 GCA_050694635.1 Thermoleophilaceae bacterium | reverse complement strand
GGCTGCACGTCCACCGTCCACGTGCGCGTCGCCGGGCTGGCGTCCACGTTGCCCGCCCCGTCGGTCGCGCGCACGTCGAAGGTGTGCGACCCGTTGGCCAGGCCCGAGTACGCTCGCGGTGAGGTGCACGCACCCCACGCGCCCGTGTCCAGGCGGCACTGGAACGTCGAGCCCGTCTCGGTCGAGCTGAACGAGAAGCTCGCCGAGCTCGTGGCCACCGTCCCGGACGGACCCGAGTCGATCGTCGTGTTGGGCGGAGTGGTGTCTGCGGTTTGCACGTTCACGGTCCAGCTCCGGGCTGCCGGCTGGAGATCGAGGTTGCCCGCCGCATCGGTGGCGCGGACCTCGAACGTGTGCGCACCGTTCGCCAAGCCCGCGTAGGTCTTCGGCGAGGTGCAGGCGGCCCACGCGCCGTTGTCGAGACGGCACTGGAACGTCGAACCCGTTTCCGAGGAGCTGAAGGTGAACCTGGCCGACGCGGACGAGACGGTCCCGGACGGGCCGGAGTCGATGGTCGTGTCCGGCGGGAGAAGATCGGGCGGCGCGGGCACAGGCGGAGCCGGTGGATCGGGGACCGGGTCGGCGGGCAGGTCGGGCGCCGGGTCCTCGGGCAGGTCGAGCGCCGGGTCCGGCTCGGGGATCACGAGTCCCCGCGTGTCCTGCGGCTCGAGTGGGTCTCCGCCCACCAGAAGCTCCAAGCCGTCCTTCACGCCGTCGCGATCCGTGTCGGCGCGCCTCGGATTGGTCTTGAAGCGCCGCACCTCGACGCCGTCGGTAAGCCCGTCACGATCGGTGTCGCGCCGGAGCGGGTCGGTACGGGAGCTGCGCACCTCGTAGCCGTCCGAGAGGCCATCCCGGTCGGTGTCGGTCTTGCGTGGACTCGTATGGAGCTTGCGCACCTCGAGTCGATTGCTGAGTCCGTCCCGATCCGCATCGCGCGTGCGGCCCTCGGAGGCCGCCGGGAAGGCGATGGCCGCGGCGAAGGTCAGTAGGACTATCCACGCGGTTGCGCCGAGCCCACGCGTCCGTGCGGCAATCGCAGGTGCATCACGCATCTGGTTCCCCCTCGTTGCTCAGCAGGCCCACGCGCCCGCTTGATGAACAGCGCCTCGCCCCCGGCCTACCCAGGGCGGGGAAGCACGAAACGAACCTCCGCCGGTACATCGGCCGTCCCCGCTATGGGACGCGAATCCAAGGGGGCGATCTGGACGTCTGACCGATCGGACAGTCGTCCAGCCGGCCGACGCGCGGCGCTACGGGGTGATGGGAGCGTTCATGTCCGCGGTGATCTCGGCCGCGGTCAGGGGCCGGCCATAGATGCGGACCTCGTCGATCCGGCCGGCGAACCACTCGTTTCGGAGGCTGTTGCCTCCGAGGCGCAACACACCCGTGCTGACCGCCAGCGGACCCGATACGGACCGCGACACGACCTGGGTGCCGTTTCGGAAGAGGCGCAGCGTCGTCCCGTTCCAGGTCATGGCGAGGTGCGACCAGGTGTTGAGCGGAAGCGCCGTCGGCCCCGAGGTGGTGAAGTCCGAGTTGGCCGCCACACGCGCGGTCGGCCTGCTCGCGGCGTTGCTTGCGTAGAGCGCATACGTCGGCACGGGCGAGGCCTCCTTCGCCACGACCGAACGCCACGCACTCAGCGCGGAGGGACTGACCCACGCCTCGATCGTCATTCCAGCCTGGGGCGTGAGCACGGGGTCGCTGGGGACGGAGACCCAGTCATTGATCCCGTCGAAGGAGAGAGCACCGCCGAAGCGACCGGGGGTCGTGCGCGTGGCGCCCGATATGACCCCGTCGAAGTCGTTGAAGCTGTCGATGACGGCGTCACCGGCCAGCTCGTCGAAGCCGAAGGCGGCCACTCTCTCGGCGTTCGACACGGTCACGCCGACGTTCGAGGAGGTCCTTGCATTGCCCGCGGCGTCGCGCGCCACCGCGCTCACGGTGTGCGACCCGTTGGTCGCGGCACGGCTGTCCCACGTCACCGAGTAGGGACTGGTGGTGTCGGCCGCGCCCACGTTCGCCCCGTCGACTCGGAGCTGCACGCTCTGAACCCCCACTGCGTCGGCAGCAGTCGCCGCCAGCGTCACCGGCCCGGCCACCGTGGCCCCCGCGGCGGGAGCGGTCACGGACACCGTCGGCGCGGCCAGATCCCCGACGGCCTCGGCCGACGGCGAGCTCGCGTTGCCGGCCGAATCGGCCGCGACCACGCGGTAGTAGTACGTTCCGGCGCTCAGGCCGCTGTCTGTGTGGGTGGTGCCGCTGGTCACGGTCGCCACGCGATTCGCCGCCGTCGGGGTGAATCCCGGTGTCGTGGAGCGGTGCACGCGGTACTCGCTCACGCCGGTGTTGTCGGCCGACGCCGCCCAGTCCAGCCGCTGTGAGCTGGCGCTCAGGCGGGTGACGGAGAGGGAGCCGGGCGCGCTCGGAGCCTGTGTATCGGTCGTCTCCTCGACCTTGACGATGTGGCCGAGGGACGGCACGCCCTGGTCGTCGATCAGGAAGACCATGTACCAGCCGGGCGGCGCGACGTTCTTGTCGGCCGGGCCGTCGATCCGGACGCTCCCGGTCTGGGCCTGCATGTTCAGCGACATGAAGCGCTGGTCCATGTCGAGGTTGTGGGTCACGGAGCCCATCCGCACCAGGGACGCCGATCGGATCCGCGAGGCGTCCGGTGTGTCCACCGTGAACTGCTGGCCGTAGGGCAAGGTGCTCGGCGCACCCGTGATGCTCGGACGCGGCCCCTTGAACAGGTACGGCGGCGAGTAGATCTCGGCGCTCTTCTCGTCCTTGGCGGTGCCGAAGGCGCCGCCGCCGGCGAGCAGCACGCGCCCGTCGGGCAACAGGATCGCCGACGAGTGATACAGCCTGGGCCGGCGGTGCGAGGCCATCGTGGTCCACGTGTCGGTGTCCGGGTCCCACATCTCGGTGGCGAGGATCCCGGTGGTCTCGTCGACACCGTCCGTCGCCGTCTGACCCCCGGTAGCGAGGACCTTCCCGTCCGGCAGCATCGTGAGCGTGTGGTAGGCGCGGCGGTACTCCATCGGGGCGACCTCGCGCCACGCGGGCGAGGCGGCCGTCATGTCGATCGCCGCTGCACGGTCGGTCACGGGTCGGCCGGGGAACTCGGGATCGGACCAAGTTCCGGACTTGAGGATCTTCCCGGGCCTGTACATGACCGCGCTCTGCCCGTCGATCGGGCTCGTGCCCACCGTCGTCCACTGCCCCGTCGCCAGGTCGAAGGTCCGCGTGGTCGTGTCCGGCCCGGCGTCGAAGAGCTTGCCGTTCGGCAGCACGAACATGAACGGGTAGAGCGGCATGCGGCGGGATGCACCGGGCAGGTCCGTCCAGGTGTCGCTCTTGGGGTTGTAGATCGAAGGCAGCGTGTTCGACGCGTTGGTGAGCGGCACGCTCATCCCCGGCTCGTTCAAGGTCACGGAGTCGCCCGAGACCACGAACACGCGGCCGTCCGGCAGCGTGGTGGCGGTCGGATACCAGCGCGCCACGCTCATGTCCGCTCCGCGCGACCAGGTTCCCTGCTGCGGGTCGTACAGGTTCGTGTCCTTGATGCCGACATAGGCGGCCTCGTGCCCGCCGACGACGAGCAAGCGCCCGCTTCCGATGGTGACCTGACCGGCGCAGAAGAGGTTGCGCCCGGTCGGGATCTGGAGGAACGCCTGGGTCGTCGGATCCCAGAGGCGCTCGGAGTTGAGCGCGGCCTCGAAGCCGTCCCAAGCCGCCACCCGCCCCGTCGACGTGAGGGCGAGATGGACGGGCACGATCGGCCACGGCTGCGGCGACGAGAAGCTTCCGATGGCGTCGGGCCCCGGATCCGGTGGGGGCGCCGGCGTGCCCACTACCACCGGCTGACCCATGTCGGCCCCGATCTCCGCCGCGCTCAGCGCGCGGTTGTACACCCGCACCTCGTCGATCAGCCCGCGGAACCGCTCGCCCCACACGTTGTTGGCCCCGAACGTCAGCGGGCCGTCCCCGGGCGCGAGCGCGTCGGGCAGGGGGCGGGACGCGACCTGCGCCCCGTTGACGAACAGCCGCAGCGTCGCGCTGTCGTAGGTGGCGGCGAGATGCGCCCACTTGTCCGGGTCGAGCTCCGCGGTGCCGCGGGCGCCGGAGTCCCCTCCGATGTTCGCGCTCGGGACATCGGTGTCGCTGTTCGCGTAGAGGGCGTACGCGAGCCCGCCGGCGGACTCCTTGAAGAGCACACTGCGCCAGTTGGTCGCGGCGCGCGGGCGCACCCACGCCTCGAGCGTCATGGCGGCGGTGAGATCGAGCGGCGTCGCGTCGGGCACCGTGGCGATGTCGTCGTCCCCGTCGAACGACAGCGCCCGCCCGAAGCGGCCCGAGCTCGTACGGGTGGCGCCGCCGAGGGTGCCGTCGTTGCCGCCGCTCTCGTCCGCGATCGTCGAGCCGGCGGCCTCCTCGAAGCCGAAGGATGCGACCGCGTGCGACGGTCCGCCGGACACCGTCTGCGCGCCGCGCACGGGCGGGCTGCTGCCGCCGTTGCCGTCGAGCGCGGAGACCTCCACCTCGAGGTTGTCGCCGACGTCTCCGTTGCCGGGCTCGGAGAGGTCGAGCGTCCGGGCGGTGGCGCCGCCGATCGCCGTCCCGTTGCGGAACCACTGGTAGGTGTAGGTCACCGCGTCACCGTCGGCGTCGGCGAATCCGGTCGGCGTGGCCGACACGATGTCGTCGCTCGACGGGGCGCTCGGCTTGACCGCCACCGTGCCGGCGACGGGCGGCGTGTTGGCCACGGTCACCGTGTCGGTGACCGGGTCGCTCGCACGTCCACCCGGGTCCGTGGCGAAGACCTCGACCCGGACCGCGTCGCCGCGATCGCCGTTGCCGGCCTGCGACAGGTCGAGCGTGGCCGAAGTCGCCCCCGCTATCGGCGTGCCGTTGCGCAGCCACCTGTAGTTGTATGTGAGCGGCTCCCCGTCCGGCTCGGTGAAGCCGGCCGGCGAAGCGGTGAGCGTCTGGTTCGTCCTGGGCGACTGCGGCGCGACCGTCACGGTGCCCTCGACCGGTGTGGCGTTGGTACCCGTCACGTCCTGACCGCCGCGGGCGGCGGGGCTGGCGGCGCCGCTCGAGTCGACGGCGCGGACGTCCACGTCTATCCGGTCACCCAGGTCGCCGTTGCCCGGCTGCGAGAGATCCAGCGTGCGCCCCGTCGCGCCGCCGATGGCCGTTCCGTTGCGGAGCCACTGATAGCTATAGGTCAGCTCGCCGCCGTCCACGTCCGCGAAGCCACTCGGCACCGCCTTGACCACGTCGTTCGTCGCCGGCGCGCTCGGCTTGACGGTCACCGTCCCGGCGGTCGGGACGGTGTTGGCGACGGTCACGGTCTGCGCCACCGCGTCGCTCGCTGCTCCCCTGCCGTCCGTGGCGTAGACCTCCACGCGCACCTCGTCGCCGCGGTCGCCGTTGCCCGCCGCCGAGAGGTCGAGCGTCGATCCCGTCGCGCCCGCGATCGGCGTGCCGTTGCGCAGCCATGCGTAGTGGTAGGTGAGCGGATCGCCGTCGGGGTCGCTGAACCCGGTCGGGGTGGCGGTCAGCGTCTGATTCGTCGTAGGCGAGGTCGGTGCGATCGAGACGGAACCGGGAAGCGGCGCCCGATCGGTGCCCGCCCCGAAGCCGATCTGGACGCGGTCGAGCCTCGGCGACGAGCCGCCCGTCGTGCTCGCCATCGTCGCGCGGTACTGGACGTAGCGTGAATCGGGGCTCGCGATAGTGCCGCTCGGGCCCACGGCCTCCCAGCCCGACCAGCTGCCGTCGGGCTGCGACGTGGCGCCGGAGCGGGTCTCGAAGATGAGCTGGGTTGCGCTGGGCAGGGCGCCCTGGTAGGTCAGGGCCTGCCAGTCGGCGCTGCCGGGCCCGCTGTCGAGCGGGCGCGACGTGAACGTGCCGTTCGCGGCGTAGCCGCCCTCGCGCAGCCAGTCGACCCGCACGCCGGCGCCGAAGATTCCGTAGTCGCTCGCCACCGGCCGCAGCTGGCTCTCGGTGGAGAACGAGTGCGTCGCGACCTGCGCGCCGTCGACGAAGAACACCGCGCTGGAGGGGCTCCATTCGATCCGGAACCGGTGGGGGACGTTCAGCTTCACGCCCGGCAGCGGCGTCAGTTGCTCGGTGGCCTGGGAGGCGCCGCTGTGGGCGTACAGCTGGAACGGCATCCCGGCGTTGCCGGTGCTGAAGACGGCCATCGGATAGTCGCTCAGGTCCTGCCCGAAGCCGACGGCCTCGTCGTTGACGGGCCGGAAGGTGGCGGTGAACTCGAGCACGCGCGGCGGGTCGAAGAACGGGGTCGGGTACGCGGTGGTCCCGTCCAGGATCAACGCGCCTCCGGTGGTGGTCGCCTCGCTTCCCACGCCCCACGACCTCGTCCCCCAGCCCTGCGGCAGCGCCACGCCCTCGAACTCCTCGGCGATCGCCGGCTGGAGCGTCAGCTCGCCGTCCACGCCGTCCAGGCTCTGCCCTGCGTAGGTGCCGGCGCGGGTTCCGGCGAGGAACTCCGAGGTCCTCGAGTCCACGAGCGCCCCGGGCGGGGTCGAGAAGCTGGCGGGCGGGCTGGCAGTGGCGGGCGAGGTCGCCGCGTTGCCGGCGGCGTCGGTCGACTTCACGCGGAAGCGGTAGGTCGTGTTCGGGCTCAGGCCGGTGAGATCGACGCTGTGGTCGGTCACCCGCGCGCTGTCCGTGACCTGGCTGCCGAGCGTGGTCGTGCGGCCGTACTCCACCCGCGAGTCGGCGGGCTCGTCGGTCGCCCAGGTGACGGTCGCGTGCCCGTCCGCGTCGGCGGTGGCGCTCACGTTCGAGACGTCCGGCGGGCTGGTGTCGGCTGCGTAGGTGGCCACGTAGTCGCCGGCCGTCGCCTTGAAGACCGCGTACTCCACGCCCTTGACGGTGCGGTTGGCGTGCGCGACGGGCTGCCCGGCCCGGGTGAGCTTGGACAGCGGCCCGGAGGCCGACTGGGCCGGGAGCATCGCCTCCAGCCCGCGCGCCTTCGGGTTGGCCACCACGGAGAAGTCGAGCCGGCCGTTGGCATAGGCGATGTTGTCGAACGACGAGCCGTTGCGGCCGTCGAGCCAGTCGAGCATCTGCGCGGACGAGACGATCGGCACCCCGCGCTCCTGGGCCGCGGCCACCACGTCGTTCGCGTTGGCGTGATCCCCGAAGTCCGTGTGGGTGAGCACGGTGAACGCGCCGTAGTAGGCCTTCGACCCGAGCGCGTTGTCGAGCAGCGTGTCCACCTGCCACGGGAGCGACATCGTCGTGGTCTCATCCGTGACCTGCGTCATCGCCTGGTACACGTCGATGAGCGAGCCGTCCAGGTCGGCAAAGCGCATCGGGAAGCCGGACCCTGTCAAGAGCCCGGGCCGGGTCAGCCAGCCGTCGGGTCCGTTGTAGTAGTAGTTCGTGTCGAAGCGGATGCCGTGGGCCTTCTCCACCTTCGCCTCGGTGGCCCAGTCGCTCCAGATGACGCAGTGGGTGCGGTTGGATACCGGCGGCTTGACGCCCGGCCACGCTGCCGCGAACGCCGAGAGCTGGCTCGTCAGGTAGCCGTCCAGGGACGCCTGGGTCCAGTCGCTGCAGAAGGTGTTCAGGTGCAGGCCGACCTCGAAGCCGTCGGCCTCGTACCCGGTCGCCTGAGCGGGCGTCAGGACCGTGTCGGGGTACAGGTACGAGGACGCTCGCACGCACTCCCAGTCGGCGACCGAGCAGCCGGCCGGGCTCGAGTCCTTCAGGCGGTCGAAGAACGCCGGCGTGCCGTTCTTCGCATGATCGTCGCCGGTCAGGACGATGGCCGCCTTCTCGCCGCGCGGGAGGTACCAGAAGCGCGGCAGCGGCGCCTTGTCCCGGTGCATCTCGGTGATCATGTTCGCCAGCAGCCGCTGCTGCTCGTCGGCCTGGGGCACGTCGATCTTGCTCATGTCCACCCAGTCGGGCTGGACGTCGCCGGCCTTGGCTCCGTAGAACATGTCGGTCGGGCGCTTCCCGAAGCTCCTAGGATCGCGCTTGTCGCCGGCCCAGGCCGGGTTGCCCTGACGCGTGTAGACGACCGACCGCGCCAGGTCGAAGGTGAAGGCCGCCGCCTGCCCACCGGAGGTGCCCACGTCGCGTAGCGTCACGGCCGGCTCCGGCGTGGCCGTCGCGGAATCCGAGTAGAGCCTGGCGAGCGCGGTGCCGCCCGCCAGCGAGTAGCGGTCGGCCGTGCCGTGGAACTGCAGCGTCTGGCCGTCGATGCCGGCCCCCGCCGCCGTGCCGTTGTCCACCTTGAGGTACTGGTTCGTGCGGGTGCCGCCCAGGTCGCTCAGGCCAAGCAGGCCGGCGAGCTTCTTGTCCGGGCGCATGGCGATCAGGTTTCCGCCGGACTGGACCCAGCTGGTCAGCGATGCCACCTCGGCGTCGCTGATCGACCCGTCGGCCAGCAGCACGGTGTCGTGACCGGCCAGCGTCGCCGCGCTCACCGGTCCGTCGACCGTGTCGAAGGCGTTCAGGCCCTCGGCCCGCAGGATCTCCGAGTAGAAGCGCCCGAACGGATCGCCGGGATCGGTGATGACCGCGATCGGCCCACCGGGACCGTCGCCGGGCGGCTGCGTCGAGGTGGTGAAGGACCACGTCTTGTCCGCGGCGAGCGGGTTCCCGGCCACGTCCGCTACGCCGCCCGCTCCGCCCTTCAGCCTGGCCGTGTACGACGTGGAGTAGGCCAGCGGGGCCTGGGGATCGAGCTTCGCGACCCGCGTCTGCGCGTCGTAGCCGACGTCGGCCGCGACCGCGTTGCCGTCCCCGTCGCGCAGGGTGAACGTCGCGCTTGTCACCGACGTCGGCGCGATCTGCTCGTCGAACGTGGCGGTGACGTTGGTCGCCGGCGATACGTCGTTGGCTCCCGCGGCAGGTTGCACGTCCGTCACCGTCGGGCCGCGGACGTCCGGCGGGATGGTGCGCTCGAAGGTCGCGTCGACCCAGTAGTTGGTCGAGTTGAAGGTCTGGTCCGGGAATGCGCTGGCCCCGTAGCGGTAGACGCCGTTGCCCCCGAAGAGCCCGTCGCGTGGAGCGCGCATGGGAGCGCGATCGAGGCCCACCGAGAAGTAGCCGGGGGTGAAGGCGTAGCGCCCGCTGCCGGCGTGATACGAGGTGATGTAGGTGGTGTCCTTGGTGACCGGCACCGGGTTCGGGAGGTCCACCTGCTGCCAGCCCGACGCGGTCTCGTTCGCGTACGTCGCCGCGGCGAGCAGTTGTCCGGTCCCCGACCACAGGTGCCCGACGTGGGTGCCGGTGTTGCTCGGTTGCTTGTAGAAGCGCAGCGAGGTGACGAACCCGTCCTCGTCGGAGCGGAACCTCATGCCCACCTCGACGGCCTGGTCTTGGACGGCGTCGCCGGTCGGCGCGTCGGTCGGGGCGAAGGCGGTGCAGGGGCACTCCGCCGGTGTGCTGAAGGACCAGGTGTGGTCGGCCGCGATCTGGTTCCCGGCCACGTCGGTGACCCCGCCGTTCCCGCTCTTGACCGTGGCCGTGTAGGTCTTGCCGAACGCGAGCGGCGCCTGCGGCGTGAGGGTGGCCCTCCGGGTCGCGGAGTCGAACGCCACCTGTGCGAGCACCGGGTTTCCCGCTCCGTCGGTGAGCGTGAACGATCCCGCGTTCACGGTGAGCGGATTCACGGGCTCGTCGAAGGTCGCGCTGACCGCCGTCGTGGTCGGCACCCCGGTCGCGCCGGCGGCCGGCGAGGTGGCGCTCACGCGCGGCGGACGGGTGTCCGGCGGGATGGTGCGCTCGAACACGGCGTCGACCCAGTAGTTGGTCGAGTTGAAGGTCTGATCCGGGAATGCGCTCGCGCCGTAGCGGTAGACCCCGTTCCCGCCGACAAGGGAGCTCGCCGGGGCGTGCAGGGGCGGCCGGTCCTTGCCCAGGTCGAAGTACCCGCCGCTGAAGCCGAAACGACCTTGAGCCGCGTGGTACGAGGTGACGTGGATCGTGTCCCGGCTGATCGGGACGGGCACGGGGAGCGGTTCCTCCTGCCAGCCCGAGGCGGTCTCGTTCGTGAACTCCACCTCGGCCAGCATCTGGCCCGACTGGGTCCAGAGATGTCCCACGTGCTTGCCCGTGTTGTTGGGCTGCTTGTAGAAGCGCAGCGCGGTGATGTAGCCGTCCTCGTCGGAACGGAGCTTCATCCCGACCTCGACGGGCTGGTCGACGAGCGCGTCGCCGAACGGGGCCTCTGTTCCGAAGACCGTGCAGGGGCACGCCGGTGCCTGAGCCTGGCCCGCGGCAGGGACCACTAGGAGCCCGAGAAGGGCCGCGAGGAGGGTGCGGCGCAGGCAGCGCATCGACTTAGTAACGATTCGAGCGGGTCTCAGCGTGCGCGGGCGTCGGAGCTGGTCCGCCATCCATGTCACGGCCGACGCTAAGCCACGCCCGCGCGGCGCGCACGCGGGTCTAGCCGAATTCGGACCCCCTCGAGATGCGGACCGAGCGCCTCGGCAAGCCGCTCGGCGCCCAGCGCGAGCCCGAAGGCGGCCATCGGCACGCACACGAGCTCGAGCCTGAAGGCGCTGAAGACCGGCACGGCCAGCACGTACGCGATCGCCGCCAGCGCTCCACCCTGAAGCAGCATGAGCGCAGGGCTCGGCCGCGTCCGGCGTGACAACAGGAACAGGAGCGCCAGGCCCGCGAGGAGGTAGACGGCCGAATACCACTCGCCGCCGCGAACGAACCCGCCGTCGGCCCGGACAAGGTCCATGACGGCGCCGGGGTAGCGCTCGGCGACGAAGCCCCACGACGCATCCGGCACGGGCTGGAAGTGGTTCAGCATCATCGCGAGCAGCTCCCTGGTCGGAACCGAGAACAGGAGGAGCACGGGCAGAGCGGTCGCGAGAGCGACTCCGAGCATCGACCAGCTAACCCTCGACCTCAAGCCGAGGGCTAGCCACGCTGCGGCGAGCACCAGTATCCACGAGCTGTCACGGGTGAAGGACAGGACGAGGATGCACGCGCCCCAGGCGAGCAGCCATCGCGGCCCGCGCTGCAGCACCAGGATCCCGGACGCGAGCGCCGCGGTCTCGAGCGCCAGGCCCCAGCTGTCGGTCAGCGGGAAGCTCGAATGGAAGGTGAGGGCAGGCAGGAAGATCGTGAGCAGCGTCACCGCCGCGGCGATCCCGCGCCTGAACCGCGTCAGCAGGAGCCCGAAGATCGCCAGTACGGCCGCCAGGTAGCCGGCGATCGACACGTCGAGGAGCGCGCGCTCGCCCGCCACGGGCTCGACCACCGTCGCGGCCAGCGGCACGCTGACCCGCCGCTCGTAGAACTGGGCGTTGTAGCTCACCCAGTCCGGATTGCCGGACCGCTCGGGATCGCGGGCTCGCAGCTCGGCGCCAAGCGGCCCCTGGAACGCCCGCTCGAGCGCGACGTCACGATCCACGCCTTGCAGCTCCAGGGAACGGGCCTGATAGAAGAGGCCGTCCGGCGTCCAGCGCGGGGGGCCGTCGAGCGTGCCCGCGACCGCCAGCAGCGCCGCGGCCGAGAGGGCGACGGCGACGAGGAGGGTGGGAAGCGCCTTGCGCATCGCCGCCGATCGTCGGTCCCGCGCGCGGGGGCGTCAACTCCCCAGACGGCTAGCCTCGCGTTCGCGCGGGTGGGCTACCTTCAGCCCATGAGCCCGGACGCAGTCTCGACCTCAACCTCGACTTGAGCGTGATCCCTGTGGTCGACGCGGTCGTCGTCAGCTACCGCAGCGCGGACACCCTGCGGGGCTGCGTCGAGCCGCTCGCGGCCATGCCCGGCGTCCGAGTCACCGTGGTCGACAACGCGTCCCCCGACGACGCGATCGCCACGATCGCCGATCTTCCCGCGCGGGTCGTCCGCTCGCCCCGAAACGGCGGCTTCTCCTACGGCTGCAACCTCGGCGCGGCGCGCGGCGACGCCCCCTTCCTGCTGTTCCTGAACCCCGACGCTCGCATGGACCGTGCGGCGCTCGAGGCACTCGTGGCGGCGCTCACCGGCGATCCGCGCGCGGCCCTGGTGGGACCGCGCATAGTGGACGAGCACGGGGCGCTGGCCTGGAGCCAGCGCCGCTTTCCGCGCCTGCGCTCCACGTTCGCCCAGGCGGTCTTCCTGCACCGGCTCTACCCGCGAGCCGAGTGGAGCGACGAGCTCGTCCGCGACGCGGGCGCCTACGAGCGGCCCGGAGCGCCCGAGTGGCTTTCGGGCGCGTGCATGCTCGCGCGGCGCGACGCCTTCGAATCGGTCGGCGGGTTCGACGAGGGCTTCTTCCTGTACTGCGAGGACACCGACCTCTGCCGGCGCCTGTGGGACGCGGGGCGCACGGTTCGCTTCGAGCCCGCCGCCGAGGTCCACCACGTGGGAGGCGCATCCTCGGGCGCGGGCGAGACGCGGGCGATCGCGGCCCGCAGCCGCGTACGTTACGCGCGCAAGCACCTCGGTCCGCTCGCGGCGCGCGTGGAAGCGCTGGGCGTCGCGCTAGGGGAGGCGACGCACGCCGCCACGGCCGTGTCGCGCCCTGCGACCCGCCGCGGCCACCTCGCCGCGCTGCGCGCCGTGCTCTCCCCTGCCGCCGCCACGACGCGAAACGGCTGATGCGCGTCCTGTACTCCTTCCCCACCCGCCTGGGGACGCCTGGCATCGGCACGACGGCTTGGCACCAGATCGCCGCTCTCGCCGAGCACGGTGTCGCCGTGACGGTCGCCTGCGGCAGCTCCGAGCGCTCCCTGCCCGAGGGGGTGCGCGTCGTCGAGACGCTGCGTCCCGCCGGCTTGAAGCTGCCATATCGCCTGCTCGGCTTCATGCGCGCGATGCACCTGCACGATCGCCGTGCCGCTGCCCTGCTGCGCGAGTTGCGCCGCGAGATCGACATCGTGCACTGCTGGCCCCTCGGCGCCGAGCGAACCCTGGCGACCGCCCGCCGGCTCGGCGTGTGCGGCGTCCTCGAGCGTCCCAACGCGCACACGCGCTTCGCCTTCGCGGCCGTTGAACAGGCCTGCCGCGAGCTCGGCCTCGCGGTCGACTCGTCGAGCCCGCACTACGCGCGCCCCGACCGCCTGGCTCGCGAGGAACGCGAGTACGCGCTCGCCGACCGGCTGCTCTGCCCGTCCGAGTTCGTCGCCCGCTCCTTCCGCGACGAAGGCGTGCCCGAGGCACGCCTGGTGCGCCACCGCTACGGGTACGATCCCACGCAGTTCGGCCCCGCCGCGAGACAGAACGGCGACCGGCCCTTCACCGTGGGCTTCGTCGGGCGCGGCGAGCCGCGCAAGGGGCTCCACCTCGCGCTTCAGGCGTGGCTTCGCTCCGGCGCGGCGGACCACGGTCGCTTCGTCATCGCCGGGTCGATCGAACCCGCCTATGAAGCTCTGCTCGAGCCGCTGCTCGCGCATCCGAGCGTGCGACAGCACGGGCACGTCGAGAATCCGGCGACCCTCATGCGCTCCTTCGACGTCCTCGTCCTGCCATCGCTCGAGGAGGGCAGCGCGCTCGTGACCTACGAGGCGCGGGCATGCGGCTGCGTCCTCGCTGTCTCGGATCGGAGCGGGGCGCACTGCACGAACGGCGTGGACGCCCTCGTTCATCCCGCGGGGGACGTGCTGGTGCTGACGTCTCACCTCGCCGCGCTGGCGCAGGACAACGGGCTCCGAGGCCGCCTGCGTGCAGCGAGTCTGAGCGGCGCCGGCGAGTTGACCTGGTCCGGCGCGGGGCGCGCGCTGGCGGGGGCCTACGCCGCCGCGGTCGGCGCCTGAGCCGGCGCCCGGCTGCGGCCTGCCAGCGGCGCGCCGCTGTTCATCGCCACGGCCGCGAAGCCGAGGACGATGAAGGCGAAGAAGGTGACCTGGATGAACGCGAAGGCGTCGAAGGTGAACATCCCGATCGCGAACGACGCGAGGGACGCAGCCAGCGACGTCGCCAGCCACCCGTCTGGGCCCGTGTCCGAGCGAGCGCGCTGCGCGAGCCGGCGGATCGAGCGGCAGAACAGCCACAAGAGGCCGAGCACCCCCACGGCGCCGACGTCGAGGAGCCACCCGAGCCACTGGTTGTCGAGGATCTGCTCGCCGTCGACGTTCCCCACCCCGCCTGTGCCGAGCTCCGACGCCAGGACGCGCGTTCCGAAGCCTTGCCCCAGGAATGGGTTATGCGACCACTGGGCGAGGGTCGGGCCGAGATCGGCAATGCGCCCGGTGCCGGTTCCCATCTCGGTTGACTGCTCCTCGATTACGTAGCTCGGCTGGAGGATGACCCGGAAGGTTCCCAGCGTGCCCGGCATCACGCCCTGGATCACGATTACCAGTGGGATGAGCATCGGGAGGAGTCGCAGGCTCTCCCTGGGCTTGATGCAGAGGAAGCTGACGAGCAGCGCGATGAGCATCAGCGCCGCCGTGCGCGACCCGGTGGACAGCGCGCCGAGCGTCAGGAGTGCGGCGCAGAGGAGCCACCAGGAGCGCCCGTCTCGCCGGTGGAGGTAGACCGTGAGCGGGATGAGCATGACCAGCGCCGCACCGAGTGCGATCGGGTGCTGGGCCGATCCCAACGCGCGAACGCCGGTGCCGCGCTCGACGTGGTCGCCGAAGTCGACGTACTGCATGAACGGCAGCACGCGGTTCAGCCCATTGAACATGTTCGTCCCGGTCCGCCACTCGATGAGCGAGAGCACGGCGAGCAGCGTTCCGCCGGCCACGAACAGCCGCAGCATGCGGTCGAGCTTCCTGCCTCGCGCGACGACGCTCACGATGAAGAACAGGACGAGGAGGTAGCTGACGAAGAAGCTGAGCTGCTTGAACACGGTCTCGCTCAGCGCGCTCACTCGGCCCACGTTCAGCACCATCGAGAGCAGCATCGCGACGAGCAGCGTCACGATCGGCGCCTCGAGCCCCGTCTTGCGCCAGCGCACCTCGGGATCCGCGGCGAGCGCGCAGAACCAGCATCCCAGCACGACGGCTACCAGGACGCGGTACGGCTCGAGCTCGAAGGGAAGCCCCCCGGCGATCTCGTAGCGGCGGATCGGGATGAAGAGGATGACCACCAAGAGCGCGCCGAGCATCGTCTGCCACGAGAGCAGCGTGCGCCGGGCGGCGACCAGGACGAGCGACAGGACGATGGCGCCCAGGATCGGATTCGCCTGCGCACGCAGCGCGGCCGTCGCGACGACGATCGCGACCGAGATGCCGACGACGATCCAGAGCGCGCGCTCGGCACGCCGGGCGCTGCCTGGAGGGGCAAGGGCGACCGCCTGGCGCCCACCCCCCACGCCTGGGAGGGCGACCGCCCGGTCGCTCACCGCGACGGCCGCCCCGCTGCCGGCCGGCGCTCGGCCGGCTCCAGCTCGCCGTCATGGCCGAGCGACCAGGGAGCCATCACGTCGTCGAACAGCACCTCGTCGAACGACTCGATCTGCTGCCTGTCGCGAAGCGCCGCCAGGAGGTGCGTCACGGCAATCGCTCCGAGGACGCAGAGCAGGAACGCGAGGATCGAGGGGGTATGAGACGGTCCCGCGGTCTTGACCGGAGCGGTCGGAGCCCGAAGCATGGAGAGCTCGACTCGCTGGCGGTCGGGGATCTCGTTCTTGGACTGCTCCGAGGACAGCACGCCGCGCAACGCCCGCACCGTGTGCAGGTTCAGGGCCCGCACCGCCGCCGCGCTTTCCGCGAACGTCGTGAGCTTGATGACCGGCAGGGCGGGCTGGCCGGCCGTGGCCTCGACCTGGTGAGCCTCGATCTGGCCCGCTGTCGGGCGCTCGGGCACCCGCGTGCGGACGCGATCGCTGACCGCGAGCTCCGCGTAGAGGTTCGCGAGTGCCGAGAAGCGGGTGGGATCGGCGAACTCGAGCTGACCGCTCCGGGGCTGGGGCGTCGTCTGGATGCCCGGAACGCCCTCGACCGACGTCGTCGGCAGCGTCGTGCGCCCCTCCGGGAAGCCCGGCTGGGTCACGAGCAGGGACGACTCGATGCTCCATGTCTCCGACCCGCGTTGGGTGAGCACCGGTCCACCGTCCCACGTGGGTTGATAGGAGGCCAGGATCGCGAGTACGATGCCCAGCACCAAGCCCGTGGCCGTAAGGGCGCGGAAGCGCCAGAGCACAGCGGCATGGCGTGCGAGGTCCATTGCGGGCAGAGTAGGTGCTCGCGACCCCCGCGCCCCTAGTCCATCGTTCAGGGTGTGCCGTCTCGGGCGGGACCTAGCATCGCACCATGCCGCGCGTTCTCCTGCTCGCCCGCCACTTCCCGCCTATCGGCGGCGCGGGAGTCCACCGAACCGTTGGTTCCGTGCGCCATCTGCCCGAGCACGGCTACGAGCCGGTGGTGGTCACCGGCTCCGGTCAACAGCGCGGTCGCTGGGACCCGCAGGACGCGGAGCTGCTTGAGCGCATCCCGGCCGGCACGGAGGTCCATCGCCTCGACGGCCTCGAGCCCGCCGGCCGCACGGGCCTCGCTGCCCGCCTCGACGCCCTGCGTCACGCCCGGGCGCCGTGGCTGTGCTGGTGGATCGATGAGGCGATCCGCCTGGGCCGCGAGGTGGGCCGGGACGCCGATGTCGTGCTGACTTCGTGCGTGCCTTACGAAACGGCCCTGGCCGGTGCGCGGATTGCCGCCGAGCTCGGCAGGCCCTGGGTGGCCGACCTCGAGGACCCGTGGGCGCTCGACGAGATGCGCGTCCACCCCACGGCGCTGCACCGAGCGCTCGACCTGCGCCACATGCGCCGCGCCCTGGCCAGCGCGTCCGCGGTGGTCATGGCGGCGCCGGAGGCCGCGGCCCGCGTGCGGCGGACGATGCCCGAGCTGGCCGGCCGGGTGACGGCCATCCCGATCGGCTTTGACCGCCAGGACTTTGCCGACGCCGGACCGGACCGCGACGATGGGGTCTTCCGAATCGTTCACACGGGCTCGATGCATACCGACCTCGGGCGGCGCCTGCGGCAGACTCGGTTGCGGCGAAGCGTTCTGGGCGGGACCCTCCCGGGCCTCGACGTCCTCACCCGCTCACACGTCTTCCTGGTCGAGGCGATCGCCCGGCTGCTGGCCGCCGAGCCGCGCCTCCGAGGCCGGATCGAGCTGCACCTCGCCGGCGGGCTAACGCCGGGCGACCGGGCCGTCGCCGAGGGCCACGACTTCGTGCGGACGCGCGGGCTCCTCTCGCACCGCGAGACCGTCGCCCTCATGCGCTCAGCCGACCTGCTCTTCCTGCCCATGCACGACCTGCCGCCCGGCACGCGGGCGGGCCTGATCCCATACAAGACCTACGAGTATCTCGCCGCGGAGCGGCCGATCCTTGCGGCCGTGCCCGACGGCGACGTCCGCGACATGCTCGCGGGGCTCGGCCACGTGTCGCTCGTTCGTCCGGCAGACGTGGCAGGCATGGCGCACGCGCTGCGCGCCGAGATCGCCCGCACCCCGGTGGCACGAGTCCATGACGGGATCGACTCGCAGCAGCTGCGCCTCCTCGAGCGTGGCCGGTGCGTGGCGCGGATCGCTGCCGTCCTCGACGAGGCGCTGCCTTCCTCGGCGCGCCGCGCGCGAGTCCCGGCCTGAGCCGCTCAGGAGGGAGCGACGAACCAGCGGTAGCGCGCGTTGAGCCGCCGCACGAACGGCACGCGGACGAGCACCCGCTTGGCGAGCTCCCGGCGTGCGCGCATCCTGTGGTACCGCCTCCAGAACTCGGCCTTCTCGTCCGACGTGGTCGTGTAGTAGGGGCCCCCGGTGTGGTGGACCCTCAGGTCGGCGAGCACCGCCGCGCCGAAGCCGAGACGCTGGATGTCGTTGATGTAGGCGCCGTCCTCGATCCAGAAGACCTCGTTCGGGCGCTCGCGGAAGCCGCCGACGCGGTCGCTGAGCGCTCGCGACGTGATGGCGCAGCCGCCGCCGGCGGGGCCACGAAGGAGTCTGATGCCGTTCGCTTCCTCGAGCGTGTACTCGTGCGGGCGGATCTGGTGCCTGTAGCGCGAGGCCTCGTCGTGCGGATCGTCCTCGAGGTCGGCTGCCAGGTATCCGATCCTCGGGAGCCGATCGAAGGCGTCACGCAGCGTCGCGTCCCAGCCGGCCGGCGCGGCCACGACGTCGTCGTCGAGCTCGATCATGTAGGCGGAGGTCGTCTCTCGGAAGGACCGCGCGTAACCGTTGTGTCCGACGTTCGTGTCGCTCCGCAGGACGCGGAAGCGTGGATCGTCCAGCGACCGGAGGTACTCGGCCGTTCCGTCCGTGGAGCCGTTGTCCCAGATGACGATCTCCCGTGTCTCGTCCGAGGTGCGCAGGAGCACGTTCTCCACACACTTCTGGAGCAGCTGGACGCGGTTGTGCGTGAGGACCACGATCGCGATGCCTCCGGGCTCAGAGGACTGCATGGGAGAAACCTAGGAGTGGTGGCCCGGACGATCCCCGGTCTTCCGGTTAGGTTCGGCCTCGAGCGGCGGTCCTACGCTGCATCCACATGCTGACCGTCGGCGTCGTCATCCGGACTCTCAACGAGGCGGAGTTGCTCGGGACCTGCCTCGACGCACTTAAGCGTCAGCGTCCCGGCTTCGACCTGGACGTCCTCGTCGTCGACAGCGGATCGACAGACGGCACGCTCGATATCGCTCGGGCGAAAGGCGCGCGGATCTTCAGCCTGGCACCCGAGGACTTCGACTACTCGAAGTCGCTGAACGTCGGCATCGACCGGGTGCGCGGGGAGCTCGTGCTCGTGCTGTCGGCCCACGCGATTCCGGTCGACGACGAGTGGGTCGCGCGGATGATCGCTCCCTTCGAGGACCCGCGGGTGGCGGGCGTGGCGAGCCGGCAGGTGCCATGGGACGGCGCGCCGTGTCGCGAGGTGCTGCGACTCGCGCGTACCTTCGGTGAAACGAACTGCGTGTATTCGCGGGAGAACGCCGACCGGATCGTGTTCAGCAACGCCGCGTCCTGCATCCGCCGAAGCGTCTGGCGCGAGGAGCCCTTCACGCTTCCGGCGGCGGAGGACATCGACTGGGCACAGCGAGTTGTCGCCGCGGGTTGGGCGGTCGTATACGTGGGCGAAACGGCCGCGTATCACTCCCACGACGAGAGCCCTCGGGCGCAGTCACGGCGGTTGATCGACATCACCCGCGCAGGCACCGCGCCGCCCGGCCCCCGCACACTGCGGCGGACGCTGCGCGAGGCCTCCGCGTTCCTCTACCGCGACACCAAGTTGATCGCCGGCCTCGACGAGCCGCCGCGGCGCAAGCTCGCCCATTTCGTCGAGCTGGTCCGCGTGGCCTCGTACTACGTCGCCGACTTCTCGCGGTCGGGGACGACGGCCGAGCTGCGGCGCGAAGACTCCTGAGCCTCGAAGTCAGGAGATGGGCGCGCCGCGGCGCAGCGTTAGCGCGAGGCGCTGGCGCGCTCTCAGCTCTCGGACCAGCCGCTCGTCCGGGCAACGCGGCGCGCGCCGGGCCGCCGCCGCGGCGTAGCCCCACAGCATCGCCAGCGCCGCCGGCTCTCTGCGCGCGCGGTAGAGCGTGCGCAGCGCCAGGTAGCTGGGGCGGTAGCCCATGTACCACGAGGCCCGTCCGAGTGCCTCTCCCTGGTGTAGCGACGTGAGCTCGCGCCCCCCTTCCGGCCGGTGGTGGCGAAAGGGCAGGTCGACAAAGGTCCGCGTGCGCATGCCTCGCAGCTGGGCACGGATCTCGTCGAGTCCGTCCCAGCCCATGCAAGGCTCCATCGCGATGACGTCCTGGAGGCACTCGCTGCGGTATGCGCGGGTGGCCCCCCACACGCTCCCCTGCGTCTTCGTACGGCGTACCCAGGGACCGCCCTCCTGCTCGTAGCAGGTGCCGCTCGCGATGCCGAGGCGCTCGTCGGCGGCGAAGCCCCCGATCAGGCGCTCGAAGAAGTCCGGATCGAAGTCGACGTCCGCGTCGACCTTGACGACCACGTCCACCGGCTGCGAGAGCAAGCGGGCCCCGTACAGGAAGCCGTCGAGATCCCGTGCCTTGCGCCGCCCGTCCGCCAGGCGCTCGCTTCGGTCGGCCGCCGGCCGCCTCAGCGGGCGCAGCCACGACACGGAGCGCGCCAGCTCCGCGAGGATGTCGGGTGTGGCGTCCGTGGAGCCGTCGTCGACGACCAGCCACTCATCCGGGAGCACCGTTTGGGCCGCCAGCGCGGTGCCGAGCCGACGGATGTTCTGCTCCTCGTCGCGAGCAGGGGTGACGACGGCGTAGCGCAAGGTCGTCACGCGGCCGCTCGCACGGACCGCCCGGCAGTGGCCCGCGGCAGGTACTCGCCCAGCCACAGCTCGAGCATGACGAGCGCGAGGAGCAAGTTGGCGTTGCCCGCTCCGCCGGCCCGCCACTCGCCCACCGCGCGCTCAACGGTCCCGCGCTCCAGCACGGACGCGTATGCCGGGTTCGGCCCGAGCAGCAGCTCGTTGACGAGCGCGCCGCCCTCGGCTCCGACCCAGCTTGCGACCGCCTCGTTGAAGAAGCCCTGCTTCGGCTTCTTCAGCACGAACGGGGGCACGTGTTCGCGGGCCGCGAGGCGGAGAACGTGCTTGCCCTGCAGCCGGCGCACCTTGTGTCGCGCCGGGATGCGGGCGCAGAGCTCGACGAGCTCGTGGTCGAGGAATGGCACGCGCACCTCGAGCGAGCAGGCCATGGAGGCGCGATCGAAGTAGGTGAGCATGTCGTCCACGAGGCCGAGGCGGGCGTCCAGGTAGAGCGCGGCCTCGAGTGGCGCACGTCCAGGGGCGCCGGCCAGGCGGCCGCGCAGCGCGGCCTCCGCC